>JAZOWJ010000289.1:0-9553 GCA_045659125.1 Acutalibacteraceae bacterium | reverse complement strand
ATAGTCAAGACTCGAGAAGAGAACCTGAAGGGGCTGGTCGGGGTCGCCCGTGGGAGCATCGATATTTTCAAGAATCGCCTCAAAAAGGGGCTGCATATTACCTTCTCTGCAGTTGGGGTCAAGGCTCGAATAACCGTCTCTTGCGCTTGCATAAACAACGGGGAATTCAAGCTGGTCTTCATCTGCACCAAGGTCGATAAACAAGTCAAGCACCTCATCAACAACCTCATAGGGGCGTGCATTGGGACGGTCAATTTTATTGATAACAACAAGAGGCTTCTTGCGAAGGGCAAGTGCCTTGCTCAGAACAAAACGGGTCTGCGGCATGCAGCCTTCAAATGCATCAACAAGAAGCAGCACACCGTCAACCATCATCATGATGCGTTCCACCTCGCCGCCGAAATCAGCATGGCCGGGGGTGTCAACGATGTTGATCTTGGTGTCGTTGAAAATGACGGATGTGTTCTTGGACAAAATGGTGATGCCGCGTTCACGTTCAAGGTCATTGGAGTCCATAACGCGGTCGGCAACCTGCTCGTTTGCACGGAAAATACCGGACTGCTGCAGCATTTTATCAACCAGTGTGGTCTTGCCGTGGTCAACGTGGGCAATGATTGCAATATTTCTGCGATCCTGAATCAATGTATTCACCTTCAATAATTAAGTTTATTTTTAACAGCATTTTATGTTATCACTAAAAGCGGAAAAATGCAATAGGAAACGACATTTTTTTTGAGATTGCATAAAAAAATAAGGCGGCATTATGCCGCCAGCTGGATGAGAATTGCCGCAAGTGCCGTAACCGCTGCACCACCTGCTGCAGACAGCCCCATTGCCAGTCCCCTGCGGAATTTGTTTTCCTTTTTTGCCTGTGGCGGTCTGATGGTTTCGCCGACACACGCACTTGCTTTTTCTTTCAATTTTGCTTCCCCTAAACCGTAATATTCGGGTTTTACAAAAAACAAAATCCGTTCAAAATAAACACTTTCTGTCTGACTGACCTCCACGACCTGCCGATTGACTCCTTTGAGCAAAATGACCACTCCCTGTTTCTTTTTTTGTTCCTGTTTTCATTTTTAGCCAAGTTTTCATTTTTATTCTTGGTATTTTGTACAATGTTAATTGTAAACCTTTTTATACTCTTTGTATAGTTAACAACTATGTTAAAAATGTTAAAAACTCTGTTGAAAATGTTAATAACTCCCGTCTGAAAGCCTATTTGAACGGCATCTGACGGGAGTTTTTAACAAAAAAGTTGTGAACAAGGCACATTGACAAACATTTAACAAATACACCTTGTTGTATGTCAATAGTGAGTTATACATTTTGGAGTAGAAAAAATGCTGAAAAAACTGTGAAAATTGTTGAAAATATACAGAACTGATTATTTCCTTTTCCGAATTATAAAAATCGTCAAAATGACGATGCAGACTGCATAATACGCACTCAGCAGCAGTTCACAAACGGGCATAAGCTGTTCACCCGTGACAAGTGTGTGCGTCGGCAGAAAAAGCAGTACAAAATATGGTATGGCAGCAGCAACAAAGCCGATGATTGCACGCAACAAAACGCGCAGATTCTGTTGCTTTTTCAACATGGCGGCTCCCCTGTCAACGGGCTCTTCAAGCTGCATTTCGGGCTTCTTTTTATTAAACAAAGCGAGCAGCTCGGCTGTTTTTCCGCGGTCATACATAGCCATCGGAATCAAGGCACACAGCAAGAGTGTCAGCAAAAGCGGAAACAGCGCTGTCAGCATTGCCATGCCGAAGGCTTCATTGACAATGCTTTCGGTGTGCCACGGCATCAGTGCACAAACCACAGCAAAGCCCCACACGGGTAGCAAAAACAAAATACGCTTACGTAAAAGAGCCGCTGCAGAAAGCACAAGCAGACCGAGCACACAGACCGCAGTGAGCACTCTTCGTGCTGTATGCAGCCACGGTGCCATGAGGCTCAGGGCAGGGGTATTCCATTCCTGCGGACGCAGTGTCTGCGACAAAAAAGACAGGTTGAGTACCTCATTTACCACACTGTATCGGCTGATACCTGACTGCTGCAGGTCTGCAATCAGCTGCTTGGTGGCATTCGTTTCGCTGTCCTCTCCGAAATCACCGACACCGCAGCAGGCCTGCCAGAAGCGCCATGCAAGGCGGCTTTGCTCGGTGTGCAGCAGCTGTCGACCGTCGGCACAGACCGCAACGGCCTGCTCCCAAAGACGGTCGATTTTCTGCACCTGCTGCGCAGTCAGGGAAAGGCTTTCGGTGATATCACTGTTTGCAAATAAATGCCCCTGTGCATTGCCTGCATGGTCACAAAGCAGATCCAGAATTTCCTCAAGCTGTGTAAAGCCTTCGCCGTACCAGCTTTGCATAAAAGCACGGCGTTCCTTTGTAAGATTGCAATAGGGATCTGCAAAAAGACGGGTCAGCAAATATGTACGCAGTGCACGCAATTCGGGTCCGCAAGCTGCAGAGGCTGCAGAATCAGCAGCACAGATGCCCTTTACCCCGAGGTAATACAGGGTCTGCACATCCGTTTGCAGGTGTTTCATATCGGCAAAAATGCCGATGGTGTGTGCGGTGTTTTCAGTAGGAAGATCCACATAAACGGTGGGGGCAATCTGAATCCACAGACGCAGCATATCCAGAAAATAGCGGTTGTATTCACATGAAGCATGATTGAGTGCATGGCCGACACAGCGATTTTGTGCACTCACACGCACAATTACATTTTCGGCAGGCCTTATAACCGTGGGCACGGTGAACACATTGCCGCCTGCAAGGGTTTCGAGCTGGAGATTGGAATAGCCCTCTGCATAAAGTCCTGCGGAAATGCGGTTAAGAAACTGAACAAGCACAGCTGCATAAGAGCCGTTTTGTTGTGTGAGAGCTGCACACTGCGTGCATTGACACACAACATCATTCTGCGGTAAGGACAGGCAAAGGACCTGCTTTTTCTGTGCAGGCACCCATTCGGCACGCAGAATTTTGTCAATTTCCTGCAGGCAGACCGCATACACATCCCAGCTTGAAAGACACAGCTGATTGGGGTTGCGCTCATTATTATATAATGAAAAGTATTCGGGGTGGGCTTCAAAATATTCCTCTGCAGACACAAAACGGCTGCCGAGGGTTGCTTCGCAAGCGGTCAGGTAGGTGCGTGCCGCAGAGCCGTCATCGGTCACAAAGGTATAAGCACCGCCTGTCAGGGAATTCATCTGCAAAAATGAAGCATCGGTGAGCGCACCGTAGGTTTCGGTATAAGAGAAGCAGACACCGCGCTGCAGCGACAAGCCTGTTTTTACCTGCAATGCATTCAATTCGGGAATTTCGGTCTGCCCTGAAGCAAACCAATTGCAGCCGCATTCCTCCTTCAGAAAAGCGGTCACGGCATAAATGGCCCCCTGCTCACCCAATGCATACAAAAACAGCCGTTCATCCTGCACATGCAGGAAAAATCCGTTTTCGGACACGCCGACGGGCTTCTTTTTGGTGCGGTTGGTATCACCAAGGCAAATTTCGCGTTCCTGCGGCTTGGCATTGTCGGACACAATGGGCAGCAGCACACCTGTCATTTTTTGAATGGTGGTCTGCAGAAGCCCTGCCGCATAGGCCGTTTCGTTTGCGCAGTTTTTGGGTATTACAATGCGGTAGCCGTAATCCGCATCCCGTGCAGCAATGGTCAGCAAAAGACCGTTTTCGCTGACGGCATCGGGCACAACGGGCTCGGTGGGGGCTTCGGTCGGTGGCTCGGTGGTTATGATTTCACCGTTTTCATCCGTCAGGGGTGCCTCGGTGACAAGCTCGGTCACCGCTTCGCCGTTTTCGTCGGTCACGGCTTCCCCGTTTTCATCGGTCACTACCTCATACAGCAGTGTGGTCGGCTCCTCGGTGGCTTCCTCGGTGGTCGCATCGGGGTCGGCCGTGGTGTTTTCCACAATAATATATTGCGGTAAGGTGGGGATGGGTTCACCGTTTTCATCGGTGGCGATTTCTTCGGAAACAATTTCTCCGTTTTCATCGGTCACGGCTTCTGCCTGCGTGCCCTGCTCTTCTTCGTAAACATCCATGCAAAGCGCAAGGGGTGAAGCAGCAGACAGCAAAAGAGCGGCCATGATGAGCATGACCGTCATTTTGATTGATAAACGATGAAAACACATAAGAACATCCCCTGTTTATTCTTCTGTATCCCGGAATTGCGAGTTGTAAAGATCGGAATAAAAGCCGTTCATGGCAAGCAGCTCGTTATGCGTTCCCTGCTCAACAATGTCGCCGTCACGCACAACAAGAATCAGATCCGCATTGCGCACGGTGGACAAACGGTGAGCAATAACAAAGCTTGTTCTGCCCTGCATGGCCTTGTCCATTGCTGCCTGCAGCAGCTGCTCGGTGCGTGTATCGACAGAGCTGGTGGCCTCGTCGAGAATGAGAAGCCTTGTATCGGCAAGCACGGCACGCGCAATGGTAAGCAGCTGCTTCTGCCCTGCGGAAATATTGCCTGCTTCCTCGTTGAGCTTTGTGTTGTAGCCGTCGGGCATGGCCTCGATGAAGGAATGTGCACCGATCAGCTTTGCAGCCGCAATGACCTCTTCATCCGTTGCATCGAGCTTGCCGTAGCGGATGTTTTCCATAATGGTGCCCTTGAACAGCCATGTATCCTGCAGCACCATACCGAAGGCACGGCGCAGCTCACGGCGGTCATAACGGCAGATATCAATGCCGTCAAGCTTGATGCAGCCGCCATCCACATCGTAATAGCGCATCAGCAGCTTGACAAGTGTGGTCTTGCCTGCCCCCGTCGGGCCGACAATGGCAATCTTCTGTCCCTGCTTTGCGCAGGCTGTGAAATCCTTGATAACGGTAACATCCTTTGTGTAGCCGAAGCGGACGTTGCAGAAATCCACATCACCGCGCACATCGTCCACACGCAGATTTTCGTCAGCAGACTGTATTTCCTCCTCAGCCTCAAGAAACGCAAACACACGTTCTGCGGCCGCGGCCATGGATTGCAGCATATTGCCGATTTGTGCCAGCTGCTGAATGGGCTGGGTAAAGTTTTTGACATACTGAATGAATGCCTGAATGTCACCGATGCCGATGGCACCGTTTGCAGCAAGGAAGGAGCCCGATACGGCAACACCGACATAGCCGAGGTTTCCGATCAACATCATAATGGGGTGCATAAGACCCGACAGGAACTGTGCACGCACGGCAGAGGTACGCAATTGCTCGTTGGTTTCGGCAAAGGCTTCGCTGACTGCCTTTTCACGATTAAAGGCCTTGATGACGGTGTGACCGCCGTAGGTTTCCTCAACACGGCTGTTGAGCTTACCGATAAGCTCCTGCTGTGCGCGGAAATATTTTTGTGAGCGCTTCATAACGGTACCGATGAGCAGGAAGCTCACAGGCAGAAGCAGCATGGTCAGTCCTGTCATCAGAGGGCTGATGGAAAGCATCATGATGAACACACCGACCACGGTGACCGCACAGGAGATAATCTGCGTAACACTCTGATTGAGTCCGTTTGCAACGGTATCAACATCGTTGGTGATGCGTGACAGAATATCGCCGACGGTGTTTTCTTCAAAATAACGCATGGGCAGGCGGTTGATTTTAACAGAAATTTCCTTACGCAGACGGTAAGTCACCTTCTGCGTAACACCTGCCATAATATAACCGCGCAGGGCGCCGAGAATGTAGCCTGCAATGTACAGCAGAACAACCCGCAGAAGAATGGCACTGATTCCTTCAAAATCAATACCGCCGTCACCGCGGATTTTTGCAAACAAGCCTTCAGACAAAAGTGTGGTTGCAGAGCCGAGGATTTTCGGTCCGATAATATTGAAAATGGTGCTGCCGACCGAGCAGGCAAGCACAACGATTACAGGCAGACGGAAGGAAGCGATATAGCGGATAATCTTGAACACCGTACCCTTGAAGTCCTGCGGACGATTCTTGTCAGGCAGGCGGTCTGCATTTATTTTCTTTTTTCTTATTTTCATTTTATTCACCGTCCGTCACCTCCTCAAGACCCAATTCGCTTGTATTGAGCTGGGAAACGGCAATGTTGCGGTAAACAGGACAGGTGCGCAGCAGCTGCTCATGGGTGCCGAGTCCAACGGCTCTGCCCTCATCAAGCACAAGAATCTGCTCGGCATGCATGATGGTGGAAAGGCGCTGTGCAACAATGATGACGGTGGCATCCCTGACCTGCTTTTTGAGCGCTGCACGAAGCGCAGCATCCGTTTTGTAGTCGAGAGCCGAAAAGCTGTCATCAAACAAATAGATTTTGGGGTCTTTTGCAATGGCACGGGCAATGGAAAGGCGCTGCTTCTGACCGCCGGATACATTGCTGCCGCCTTGTGCGATGGCACTTTCGTAGCCGTCGGGCTTTTCGCTGATAAAATCCCTTGCACACGCAACCTCTGCAGCCGTGTGCATGACATCCTCGGGCAGTGTATCCACACCGAAGCCGATATTGCTTGCAATGGTGCCCGAAAACAGCATCCCCTTCTGCGGAACATAGCCGAGAATTCTGCGCAGGGATGCAAGGCTTGCCTTGGTGATATCCGTGCCGTCAATGGTGATGGTGCCGTCCGTGGCATCATAAAAACGCTCAAGCAGGCTCAGCACGGTGGATTTACCGCATCCCGTACCGCCGACAATGGCAAAGGTTTCACCGGGACGAGCAGTAAAGGAAATGTTATGCAGGGTATCGTTTTCGGTACCCGGATAACGGAAGGACACATTTTTGAATTCCACAACACCCTTCACGTCGGTCAGCTCAACGGCATCCTCTGCCTGTGCAACAATGGGTGTGGTATCAAGCACCTGCTGCAGACGGCTTGCTGCAACGAGTGCACGCGGTGCATAAACAAAGACCATGGCGACCATCAGGAAGCCGCCTGCGATCATAATGGCATAGGTGGTGAAGGCGGTCATATCACCGACCTCCATGGTGCCTGCATCAATACGCGGTGCAGCAACATGAATGATGAGTGCCGAAAAGCCGTACATCATCAGATTCAGAAGCGGCTCCAGCACAGACATGGCACGAGAGGTGAAAAGCATGGTTTTGGTGAGGTCTTTATTGGCCTTTTCAAAACGGCGCTCCCCCTCTTCCTCTCTGCCGAAGGCACGGATGACCTGCACACCCGACAAAAGCTCACGGGAAATGCGGTTCAGACCGTCCACCAGCTTCTGCATAATTTTGAATTTGGGGAAAATGAAAACCGAAAGCAAGCCCAGTGCGGCAAGGATGATACCCACTGCAAGGGCGGCAATCCATGCAAGACCGGGGGTTGAGCGCAGGACCATCACAATGCCGCCGATGCTCATCAGCGGTGCATACAGCACCATACGCAGAGCAATCATAATGACCATCTGCACATGCTGAATGTCATTGGTGGTACGGGTGATCAGCGAGGAGGTGGAAAAATTGTTCATTTCATTGCCCGAGAAGGACAAGACCTTGTTGAACACACGGTTACGCAAATCGCGTGCAACGGATGAGCCGATGATTGCAGTGACATAGTTGAGCACAATGGCAATGCCCACCATGGCAAGGGTGATACCGAGCATGGCAAGGCCTGTTTTCCACAGATACTGCGTGCGAAGGCCGTCAGCATCCCCACCTGCGGCATTGAACATGGCAACAACCGCAGCCACAGCGGTATTGCGTTTCAGTGTTTCACCGAGGGCAGCAGCACCCTCTTCAATCTGTGTTCGGGCTGCAAGTGCCTGTGCACGCAAATCGGCACGGTCCTCTGCCTGCATGGTCAGCAGTTCTTCCCCTGTCGGCAAGGTCAGCAGCTTCTGTGCAACGGCCGTCTGCCTTGCAAACAAGGGGGCCACAAAAAACGGCTCCAGCGCCTGCAGATTTTCTTCGGATTCGTCCTGCAAGACATAAATTCCGTCCTGCAGTGTGTAATGCTCTGACAGCACCTGTGCTTCTTCTTCACTCATAAACAAGCACACGGCTTCGGCATCCTCACGGGTCATGCGAAGCGGTGCTGCATAGCTGATACCGTTGTTCTGAATACCCGTGTCAATGAGCTCCGAGGTGTAGGCAGGCAACAGCAGATCGCACCCTGCCTGCACAAGCAGCAGAAGCAGAGAAAGGACCGCCAGCAAGCGGTATCCCTTCAGAGTCCGCAACATGAATTTCATTTATATTCTCCCTTTCCCAATGGAATATAATAAGCTTATTGAATACGCAGCACACAGCAGGCATGCGGTGCAAGAACGGCACGCACATCTGCGCCGAGAACGGCTGTTTCCTTTGTAAACAGATCTGTGGCTTCATATATCTTTTTGCCGCACAGACCAAGCTCGGCAAGGCTGACAGCAACTTCCTTTTCATTTTCAGAAATATTGAACAAGCCCACAACCGTGTTGCCGTCGGCATCCTTCCCCGACCAGACGGCTTCATTATCATTGAACAAAACAGGCACGGCACCCTCACCGAAGCGGTTGAGGTCGAGCAGCTCGCGATTGGTAAGAAGCGACAGTGTGAATTCATCATTCAGACGCATTTCCGCACCGATCATCAACGGAGAACGGAACAAGCACCACAGAGCCATCATGGTTTTCTGCTCATCTCTTGTAAAGCGGGTCATTCTGTCCTTATATTTCGGATCGGTTTCGGTCAGCTGAATTCTGCCCAAGGGCAGCATATCACAATCGGGCCAGCAGCCGGGAGCACGCCATGCGTACCATTCATCGCATTTATAGAACATCTTTTTGAGTGCATCCCAACGGTCCCAGAAGTCGCCTGTCATACGCCACATATTGGCATTGCGGCACAGATGGCCCGCATGCTCCACAGGAGCAGGACCCGGTGAAAGGCTTAAAACCATTTCGCGTCCGCAATTGTCGATGGCCTTGCGGATCATTTCGATTTCCCTTGCAGCGGAATAGGGCTTATTCGGAAATTGCTCGGTGTTGGCAATGTCATCCACCTTCACATAGTCCACATCCCACGAAGCATACAGCTCGAAAATGGAGTTATAGTATTCCTGCGCACCCTTCCTGCCGTATTCAATGCCGTACATATCGGTGTTCCAAGGGCAGATGGAATACTGCTGTGCGATATCACGGGCAGTGACACCCTCGCATTTGATTGCGGTATTGCGGTGTACCGCCTGACGGGGAATGCCGCGCATGATGTGGATACCGAATTTGAGTCCCATGGCATGAATTTTATCAGCAATGGGCTTGAAGCCCTTGCCGCCGGCCGAGGACGGAAAACGTTCAACCGACGGAATCAGACGGGAATATTCGTCCATACACAGCGGTACAAAATTATTGTAGGCATAACCCACGGCGGTCGGCTCGGACCACTGAATGTCGCAAACCACATATTCCCAGCCGTAGTCCTTTAAATAGTCACGCATATATTCGGCATTGCCCAGCAGCTGCTCTTCATTGACAGCCGCACCGTAGCAATCCCATGAATTCCACCCCATCGGCGGACGGGGGGCACAATTGTTTTTATCGTACATTGCAAAAACCTCCAAGTCTTATATTAAAAACAAATGCAAAATGCAAAATTA
>JAZOWJ010000288.1:0-4910 GCA_045659125.1 Acutalibacteraceae bacterium | reverse complement strand
TAATCGGATATTGTCATTGTTCTAATATCAATCATTATATTTTTCTCCGTCAAATTGGGATTTGTTGATCTATTTTGTCAATTATACCATGTATCTGTAATAGAAGCAAGCAAAGTCCCGGAAGATATTTCTTCCGGGACTTTAACTGTTTTACGAGCACCAGCCTTTTGATCGGGTGTTGCTTTTTGTGATTGACTTATGCTCGCAGTGTGATACCCATTTCCTTGAGATTGCTGAGAATGGTATCAATGTTTGCTTGGATTTCATCCATTGCGAGTGTATGCTCGGCAGAGGAGAAGCTCAGTCTGACGGTAATGCTCTTCAGGCCTTCAGCTTCATATGTGTCAACAAGACTGACATTCTTCAGCTCCTTGATGTCCAGCTTGTTCCATGCTGTTGCAATTTCGCTGAATCGTCTGCTGCCGGTAAGAACAAGAGAAAGGTCATAATCAATGCCGGGGAAAGCAGACGGCGCTTCAAAGCTGACTGCTGCAGGAGCGATTGTGTTGAATGCTTCCATGTCGAGTTCAACGCAGACTGCATAGCCCTTTTTGTCGAGCTTTGCTGCGTTGGTCGGATGCAGTGTGCAGATATAACCGCAAAGTGTACCGTCGCAGTAAATAGCAGAGGTGTTTCTCGGATGCTGCCAATTGTGGATGGGAGCAATCTTTTCGAATGTAACCTCGCGGTGCTTGATGTCAGCAAAGAGCTTTCTGATCATGCCGACGCATCTGAAGTAAACAGCCTTTTCGCCTGCTGTCTTATCATAAGAAACAAGGCCGAGTCTGCGCACTTCGTTGCAATAGCCGTTTTCTTTTGTGCCTGCAACCACTCTGCCGATTTCAAAGAGTGTGAAGTTGTCTGCATAGCCCTTGTTTTCATAAGCAAAGGTCAACATGGTGGGCATCATGGAGTTGCGGATGACACTGTTTTCGGGCGATGCAATGTTCAGAATGCGGACATTGTCTTCGATTTCAATGCCGAGCTTCTTGTATTTGATGCCGTCGCACCAGATGTAGGAATGAACCTCGTGTGCAGCAAATTTCTTGACAAGAATATCCTTGATGGTGTTGTCCTCTGTTTTGGAAACAGCCTTGCGGACAGGGAAGAGGTTGCTGGAGGTAGTGGTGATTTCGAAGTTGTCATAACCGTAAATGCGGGTGATTTCTTCGATGATATCAGCCTTGAGAGTGACATCCTTGGTAGCTCTCCATGTTGGAACAACAACGGTGAAGCTGTCGCCGTCACGGGTAACGTCGAAGCCGAGTGCAACGAGTGTATCGTAAATGCGGTCATTGGTAATGTCAATGCCTGTGTAACGGTCAACATAAGCTTTGTCAAAGGAAATGGTGATGGTGTCATATTTTCTGACATAAACATCTGTCAGCTGTGAAGAAACAACAGCATCGGGATCGCATTCCTTTACAAGGCTTACGAATCTGCCGACAGCAGTCATTGTCAGCTCGGGATCAAGCATTTTTTCGTATCTTGCACTTGCGTCTGTGCGAAGACCGAGTCTGGAAGAGGACTTTCTGACACAGATGCCGTCAAAGTTTGCAGATTCAAGAACAACAGAATTGCTCTTGTCAACGATTTCCGAATCAAGACCGCCCATGATGCCTGCAACAGCAACAGGAGTGTCATTGTTCCAGATCATCAATGTGTTGGTGTCGATATCGCGTTCGGTTTCATCGAGGGTTGTGAACTTCATATCCTGTGCAGGTGTGTCAATGCGGATATGCTCAATGCTGTTTGCGTCAAAAGCATGGGTCGGCTGACCGATTTCGAGCATGACATAGTTTGTGATGTCTGCAAGGAGATTAATGGAACGCATACCGCAATAGAACAGACGAATGCGCATATAATCAGGGCTTGTGGTGCGGTTGATGTTATCCATGCGGATGCAGGAATAACGATAAACAAGATCTTCGCGGGCAACAGTAACAGGAACTGCATAGTCAGTGTCGCAGGAAAGGTCTCCGAGGGTAAGAGGCTTGAGTTCTCTGCCTGTCAGTGCGGAGAATTCACGGGCAATGCCGTAATGACCCCACAGGTCGGGACGGTTGGTGAGTGACTTGTTGTCAACCTCAAAGATGATGTCATCAATGGGGAATACATCCTTGATGTCTGTGCCGACAGCAAGGGAATCGTCGAGAATCATAAGACCGGAATGATCATCGCTGATTCCAAGCTCATGCTCGGAGCAGCACATGCCCTCAGACTCAAAGCCTGCAACCTTGCATTTTTTGATTTCCATACCGGGAACACAGCCGCCGGCTTTTACAAAGGGGATTTTGATGTTCAGTGCGGCATTAGGAGCGCCGCAGACAACATCATAAATTCTGTCGCCGCCATCCACCTTCAGCAGGTGCAGCTTTTTGGAATCGGGATGATTTTCAATGGAAACGATCTGACCGACAACAATATCCTTCAGATCCTTGCCTTTATAAATGATGTCTTCCACTTCAGCAGTTGCCAGTGTGAAGCGGTGAATGAGATTTTCAATATCAAGTCCGTCAAGATTCACATAATCGCGAATCCAATTCATAGAAACAAACATTCTTTTTCCCCTCCTTATTTGTCGTTGAACTGTGACAGTGCCTTCAGGTTGCCTTCATTGAATACACGGATATCTTTGATTCCGTATTTCATCATGGCAAGACGGGTGAGACCGAGGCCGAATGCGAAGCCTGTATACTTTTCTGTGTCGATTCCGCCATACTTGAGAACGTTAGGATGAATCATGCCGCAGGGGCAAAGCTCAAGCCAACCGGAATTCTTGCAGGACGGACAACCGTCACCGTTGCAGATGAGGCACTGAATGTCAAGCTCAAAGCCGGGCTCCACAAACGGGAAGAAGCCGGGACGAAGACGCACCTTGATATTCCTTTTGAATACTTCGGAAAGCATGGACCTCATGAAGTAAATCAGGGTGGAAATGGAGATGCCTTCATCAATCATAAGTCCTTCCATCTGGAAGAAGGTGTTTTCGTGGCAGGCATCAATCTTTTCATTGCGGAAGCAACGACCGGGGAAGATGGCTCTGACGGGTGCGCCGTATTTCTTCATAATGGTGTTCTGTGCTGCGCTGGTGTGGGTCTTGAGCAACTGACCGCTGCTCAGATAATATGTATCCTGCATATCTCTTGCAGGATGGTGCTTCGGAATATTAAGTGCTTCAAAGCAGTTGAAGTCATCCGTGATTTCGGAATAGTCTTCAATATGGAACCCCATGCTTGTGAAGATGTCTTCAAGCTCTCTCTGCACAAGGGTAATGGGATGATAAGAGCCCTCTTCGCTGATCATTGGCAGGGACTCGTCATAGCTTTCTGTTGCATTGATGAGAGCTTCCTCTTCAGCTCTTTTCAGTTCTGCAAGCTTTGCCTGCATGGAAGCTTCAATGTGCTGCTTGAGCTCGTTGATGAGCTGACCGACTTCCTTCTTCTGTTCGTTGGGAACATTCTTCAGTTCTGTCATCAATGCTGCAACAGCACCTTTTTTGCCCATAAACTCAATGCGGATTGCATCGATTTCGGCAGATGCCTGTACGCTGCTAAGTTTTTCGTCAAATGCTGATTTGAGTTGTTGCGTTTTTGCAATCATATTTTTGTCCTCCTGAAAAAAATAAACTCCGTCCCGACAAACGGGACGAAGCGTAACTTCGCGGTACCACCCGAATTCTCACAGTAATATTTCCGTGAGCACTCTTTTGACCCTGTAACGGCGGTCAGCCGTCAACACCTACTTGTTTGTTCAGTGCGCCGCTCCCGGGTGAACTTCACCGTACAGCCGACAGAATGCTTACAGCCACAGGCATTCCTCTCTGCAGACGACAGAAGTGCGGTTACTCTCCCGATCCATGCGTTTCTGAAATAGTATAACATAAAATTAAAAAAAATCAAGAGATAATTAAAAATAAAATTATAACATTGACACCACAAAAAAATTTTGTTATGATAAACGGAAAGAGAGGTATTTTTTTTATGGACAAAAATCTTTATTCCGACATCAAATGTTTCATTGTGGATATGGACGGCACGTTCTATCTCGGTGATAATCTTCTTGACGGTGCGCTTGATTTTGCAAAGGCTGTCAAGGAAAAAGGAAAACGCTTTTTCTTTTTTACAAACAACTCTTCTCACGAGGCAGGCAAAATTGCCGAAAAGCTTAACCGCCTTGGTTATTCTGCAGAAAGGGATGATATCATCATTTCTTCTCATGTCTGCATTGACTTTTTGAAGCGCAACCGTCCCGGTAAGACTGTGTATCTGCTCGGTAATGAGAATATGACTGCAGATTTTGTAGAAGCCGGTATTCCGATGGTTGATGAAAATCCCGATATCGTTGTTCTCGGTTTCGATACAACCCTGACTTATGAAAAGATCCGCAAAGCAGCTCTGTATATTGCCGACGGCAAGGAATATATTGCAACGCATCCCGATAAGAATTGTCCCCTGAAGGATGGCTTTATGCTGGATACCGGTTCTATGATTGCAATGTTTGCAGCATCCACAGGCAGAGAGCCTGACCTGATTATGGGTAAGCCGCATGCGTTCACTGTCGATTATGTCTGCAACAAAATCGGTTGTAATCGTGATGAAATCGCATTTGTCGGTGACAGACTCGAAACCGATATTGCCATCGGTGCACTCAACGGGCTGAAAACCGCACTTGTTTACACGGGTGTCACATCGCCCGAACTCTATGAAAAATCGGAAATCCGCGCAACGGGCGCTTTCAAAAACTTGGGCGAACTGAGTTTGTATGTTTAAGGAGGAATAGAAAATGTCTGAAATCAAAAGAACATGGTGGAAAGAAATGGCTGTTTATCAGGTATGGCCTCGTTCGTTCTGCGACGGCAATGGCGACGGTATCGGCGACCTGAAGGGCGTTCTTTCCAAGCTTGACTA
>JAZOWJ010000287.1:0-8699 GCA_045659125.1 Acutalibacteraceae bacterium | reverse complement strand
CTTCTTTTTGCACCATAACCGTGATGGCCTCGATGGGCAGGCGGTTTTCGAGCAGATACATAATAACGGGCGAGGTGATGTAATACGGCAGGTTTGCACAAACATAGGTTTTTCTGCCTTCAAACTTGTCGGCAATGAGCTTGTGCAGGTCGGTTTTAAGCACGTCCTCGTTGATAATTTCCACATTGCGGCAGTCGGTCAGGGTTTCTGCCAATACGGGCAGAAGGCGGGTATCAAGCTCCACGCCCGCCACCTTGGCAGCACGCAGGGAAAGCTCTTTTGTGAGCACCCCGACACCCGTGCCGATTTCGATAACGGCCGAATCCTTGTCAATGCCGCAGCTGTCGGCCATGCGGGGGCAGACGGTCGGGTCGATGAGAAAATTCTGTCCCATCGACTTGGAAAATGTGAAACCGTGCCGTCCGAGCAGGCTTTTTATGGTGTTGATATCGGAAAGATCGTGCATTTTGTCACCTTTTTATACAAGATATTTTTTGAATTCTTCGTAAGCCGCATCCCACACGGCGGTGTTTTCGGGCTTGTAGCAGATGAGCTTTTCACCCTCTGCGATGATGCTTCTGGCTTCGGCAATGTCCTTGATTTCACCGCTTGCAAGCAGCTGCACGGCAATGTTACCGAGCACAGTGGCCTCAATGGGACCTGCGTACACATCCGTTCCGCAGCTGTCTGCGGTCATACGGCAAAGCAGCTTGTCCTTGGTGCCGCCGCCTACGATGTTGATATGCGGATATTTCTTTTCGGTGCAGTCTTCAATACCGCGGAAAATGTGGCGGTATTTGAGTGCCAGGCTTTCATAGATGCAACGCACGACCTCACCGACGGTTTCGGGCACATACTGTCCTGTTCTGCGGCAGAAGTCACGGATGCGCTCGGGCATGTTGCCCATGGGGGCAAAATCATCGGCATCGGGGTCGATGAAGCACTTGAACGGTTCGCACTGCAGTGCCATTTCCTCAAGCTGTGCATAGGAATATTCCTGTCCCTCACGAATCCACTGACGGCGGCTTTCCTGAATGAGCCACAAGCCGCAGATGTTTTTGAGGAATGCGGTGGAATAGTCATAGCCGCCCTCGTTGGTCACGTTGAGTGCACGTGCCTTGTCATTGAGAATGGGTGTTTCAAGCTCGGTGCCGAACAGGCTCCATGTACCGCAGCTGATGAATGCAAAATCCTTTTTGTCGGTGGGAACAGCGGTGACGGCACTCTGCGTGTCATGGCCGCAGACGGCAATAACGTCAACAGCAGGCACACCCAGCTCTTCGCACAGTGCAGGCGAAAGCTTGCCGATGACCGTGCCGGGCTTGACAAGCGGACATACGATATCCTTGGGGAAACGCATTTTTTCAAAAATCTCGTCGCTCCATTCGTGGGCGGCAAGGTCAACCAGCTGGCTTGTGGTGGCAATGGAATATTCCGCTGCCATGTTGCCGGTCAAAAGATAGTTGAACAGGTCGGGCATGAAGAGCATTTTGTCGGCTCTTTCAAGAAGCTCGGGTCTGTTTTCACGAAGCGACAGCAGCTGGAACAGGGTATTGAAGTAAATGAACTGAATACCCGTGATGTCATAAATTTTATCTCTGTCCATTTTCTGACAGGCAAGCTCAATCATGCCGTCGGTGCGCTTGTCACGGTAATGGATGGGATTTTCGAGCAGATAGCCGTTTTTGTCGATCAGACCGAAGTCAACACCCCAGGTGTCCACACCGATGCTGTCGAAGCCGCCTGCCTGCTTGGCCTTCAGGATGCCCTGCTTGACCTCGTGGAACAAGCGAAGCACATCCCAGAATACCGTGCCGTTGACGGTGACGGGATCGTTGGTAAAACGGTGGACTTCTTCAAGCTGAATGGTCTTTCCGTCGAATTTGCCGAGAATGGCTCTGCCGCTCGAAGCGCCGAAGTCAAATGCAAGCACTCTTTTCATGGTAAGTCCTCCGTTATTTTATTTGATAACGCCTTTTTTGAGAATGATGTTGGCATACAGTGCGCTTTCGCCTGTTGCAATGACAGCATAAGCACTGCGGGTGCGTTCATAGAAAGCAAAGCGCTCGATTTCGCTGAACTTGTAGTCGCCGTACTTGTTTGCAATATCCTTGTAAACTGCCCAGATTTCGGGTGTGGGGTCATCCTTGGTGGTAGCCATGAGCATAGCGGGGCTTTCAACATAGGTATCAAGGGGCATCAGCTGCAGAATGGCATCGAGAAGCTCGGGCACATTGTGGCCGTCGCAACGGACAAGACGCTGTGCGTTGGAAGCTGCGGGGAAGTTGCCGTCACCGATGACGATTTCGTCACCGTGACCCATTTCACAGAGAATTTTGAGAAGTTCGGGGGATATGATTTTCGGAATACCGTTGAGCATAATTCTTACCGCCTTTATAAAAGTATTTTTTTACAGTTTACCCTTTTTTAATTGAGATGTCAACAAAAAATGCAGAAGGCAACACAATTGGTGCAACAGCAGAATGTAAAAAGTCCGCTGAACTGTATCCGATTTTCGTTTGGATATTGACAAAAGTTTTTTCTTTTTGTATTATGATATTAAATATCCCTTCAAGGAGGTAAGAAATATGAATTTTTGTCCGAATTGCGGTAACGCTTTGCAACCGAATGAAGCATTCTGCTCTTCCTGCGGTGCGGCTTTGCAGCAAGCAACCGAAAATTACGCCGTTGAAGCCCCTGTTGCACAGAAAAAATCATCTGCCCCTATTGTGTTGGGTATACTCGGTATTGTGTTTGCATGGCTGTTTGCTCTCATCGGTCATGTGTTGTCCATTGTCGGCATTGTGACGGGTGTGAAGGAATACAAGCAAACTAAAAATATTGCCGCACTTGTTCTGCCGATTATCGGCGAGGTGTGTGCGGTTATTTCTTCCGTTATCGGCATTATCAGTACTTGGCAGATGATGGGAATTTTATAAGATTTGAACATAAAAAAGCGTTGCAGGGGGAAATCCTTGCAACGCTTTTTTTTCAGTTCATCCGAGAGTGCCTGCTGTAGTGGGTGCTTGTGTTGCAGGCTCGGTCGGCGGCTCGGCAGGCAGGTCACGGCTTTGCACATAAATGTGCTGCAGCCAATAATTTTCATAAAAGTCGCCCGACAGGAACACACCGCCTGTGCCGAACAGATCGGCATGCTGTGTTACGATCGATTCATTATACAGATACTGCCAGCCGTTTTCGGCACACATGGCCTGCAGGGATGCATTGTAAACGGCACGGTTTGCATATTTCGGATCGGCATTGAGTGCATCATTCGTTACGGGGAAGATGGAGCTGACAACGATTCTTGTTCCCGGCAGCAGATACTGCAGTTGCTGAATGATTGATTTGTAGCGTTCAATAAAGCCTGTCTGCAGCAGGGAAATATCCTCCTGCAGCTCATACATGCCGAAGTGCAGAATCAGTGTCTGCGGCTTGTTGGCAACAATGCTGACAATCTGCTCATTGAGGAAATCAAGGTTTGCATCCGTTCTGCCGATGCACTGTCTTTCGGGCAAAAGGTTATACATACGGACGGTGGCTGCGGTGTAATCGCCGACCAACAGGGTGCCCTCAAACAGCTTTTCGTAGGTCAGTGAGCCGTCCTTGATGGATTTTTCCACATATTCGGCAAGCGATTTTTTGTCACCGAAGCGGTCGGCAATTTTATCCTGGGGCTGATACATATTCAGCTCGTGCTTTGCCTTTTCTGCCTCGGCTGCCATGGATGCCTGCTCATACATTTTTTGTTGGATAATGCTTGCAGCCTCTGCAGCCTCGGGGGAAAGTGTTGTGCCTATGGCTGCGGTCGGCTTTTCGGTGCTGACCTGCTCGGTCGGGGCTTCATAGGGAGCGAGGCTCACAAAAACACGGGTGGAAAGAATGGCTGTCAGCAGGGTGACCGCAGACAATGCAACAATCATTAACAGGTTTTTTCTGTTCATCAGCACCCCTCCTTCATTTTATTTTCTTTTATCATACTATAATCATTTGCTTAAATCAATCGGAAAATTTATAAAAGACCTGCATATCGCAGCACACATACCGTTATAAATATAGTAAAGATGGAAAGCAGGCTTGACCACACAACAAGCTGTCCTGCCAGCTGCTCATCGTTGTTCATTTCCTTGGCCATAACCGCGCTTGATACGGCAACGGGGGAGCCGAACAGAGCAACAAAGGCGGCATATTCGGCAGCGGTGAAGTCAAACATGGTCGTCTTGGCGGATAATACAACCGCTGCACCGATGGTCAGCAAGGGGGCAAGCACCACACGAAGCATTGTGCCGCTGACAATCTGCATAAGCATGCCCTTGATGGCTCTGAACGAAAACTGACCGCCCAGCACGAGGAACGCAATGGGCGAGGCAATGCCTGCCACCTGCTTGAGGGCTGTATACAAAAACGGAAAAGCCGTCTGCAGCATAAACACCTTTTCACCGTCGGTATTCACGGGAATCAAGGCACGCACACCGAGCACGCAAAGTCCGCAGAAAATGGCAATAATCAGCGGATTTTTCACTATGCCCGTGAAAACCTTTTTCCAATCGGTTTTGCCTTTTTCAGAAAAAACACTCAATGCAATCACGGCAAACACATTGAACTGCGCAATGGTGAATGCAGACAAAAGCGACATGCACTGCAGCCCTGCAAGGCCGCCCAGGCTTTCGGCAAGCTGATAGCCGATGAGTGCTGAATTGGAGCGGAATGCCGCCTGCCACACAACACCCTTTTGCTTTGGGTCCCTGATGAACACAACCGAAAACAAAAGTCCGAGCAAAAACAGCACTGTCACGGCGCCGACACCATACAGCAGAACAGACACATCAATGTCGGAAATGCTTTCTATATTATAGATGTTATAAAATAACATGGCAGGCAATGCCACCTTGAACATCAGGCGGTTGGCATCGGAAAAGAATTTTTCACCGAGAAAGCCTGTGCTTCTGAGTATAAAGCCGAGCAAAATCACTGCCACAATCGGCAAAACCGCATTGGCGGCAAAGGTAAAAACAGAGAGCATGTAAACACTTCCTTCGAGGCGATTATACTATAAATCAGCAAAAAAATCAACGGCTTGCCGTTGCATATCATCAATTCCGTAGGAATTGCATATCATTAACTTCGTAAGAAGTTGTATATCATCAAGGCGCAAGCCTTGCATATCATCATTGCGAAAGCGAGTATACAGCCTTCGGCTGATGATATGCACACTTCGTGTGATGATATGCGCCTGACGGCGATGATCTGCCATTGCTTTCGCAATGGATAAAAAAAAGCAAGCCGAAGCTTGCTTTTTTTCTGGGGTGGGTAGTCGGATTCGAACCGACGTCCTCCAGGGCCACAACCTGGCACTCTAACCAACTGAGCTATACCCACCATATTCAAAACAACTGTCTTCAGACAGCATGAGAATTATATATGAAAATAACACACTTGTCAAGAGTATTTTTCTGTTTTTGCCCGAAAAAGTTAAAAAAAGAGAAACAAAGCTGCTTTTTTTGCAGTTCGGGCTGCATTTGCACGTAAATAATTTTGAGTTTTTATAAAAAAGGGCTTGACTATTTATGAAAATGGTGTAAAATAGGTTTAGCACTCAACAAATGAGAGTGCTAACTCATATTTCGACAATTCTTTTATCGGGAGGAAACGATAATGACATTAAGACCGCTTGGCGACAGAGTCGTTCTCAAATTCGTTGAAGCAGAAGAAACCACCAAGGGCGGCATCATCCTTGCAGCAGCTGCACAGGAAAAGCCCCAGATTGCAGAAGTTGTTGCAGTCGGCCCCGGCGGAATCATCGACGGCAAGGAAATTGTTATGGAGCTCAAGGTCGGCGACCGCGTAATTCTCAGCAAGTATTCCGGCACCGAGGTCAAGCTCGGCAAGGATGAATACACCGTTGCCCGTCAGAATGACGTTCTGGCAATCGTAGAATAAGATTTTTTTCAGGAGGCATTACAGATATGGCAAAACAGATTCTTTTCGGTGAAGATGCCCGCAAAGCACTGCAGGCAGGTATTGACAAGCTCAGCAATACCGTTAAAATCACCCTCGGCCCCAAGGGCAGAAACGTTGTTCTTGACAAAAAATACGGTGCACCCCTCATCACCAATGACGGTGTGACCATTGCAAAAGAAGTGGAACTCGAAGACGCATTCGAAAACATGGGTGCACAGCTTGTAAAAGAAGTTGCAACCAAGACCAATGACGTTGCAGGTGACGGCACCACCACCGCTACTCTGCTTGCACAGGCACTTGTGCGTGAAGGCATGAAGAACGTTGCTGCAGGCGCAAACCCCATGGTTGTCAAGAAGGGCATCCAGAAGGCTGTTGACGCAGCAGTTGCAGGTCTGAAGGAAATTTCCGAGCCCGTCAAGTGCTCTTCCGACATCGCCCGTATTGCTACCGTTTCTTCCGCTGACGAAAATGTCGGTGCTCTCATCGCAGAAGCAATGGACAAAGTCAGCGCAGACGGTGTTATCACGGTTGAAGAATCCAAGACCGCTGAAACCTACTGCGATATTGTGGAAGGTATGCAGTTCGACCGCGGCTACATCTCTCCCTACATGGTAACCGATACCGACAAGATGGAAGCAGTTATTGATGATGCTTTCATCCTCATCACCGACAAGAAGATCACCAACATTCAGGAAATCCTTCCCCTTCTTGAAGCAATCCTGCAGGCAGGCAAGAAGCTTGTGATCGTTGCTGAAGACATCGAAGGCGAAGCTCTTGCTACCATCCTTGTCAACAAGCTGCGCGGCACCTTCACCTGCATCGGTGTCAAGGCTCCCGGCTTCGGCGACAGAAGAAAGGAAATGCTTCGTGATATCGCTATCCTCACCGGCGGTGAAGTCATCACAGAAGAGCTCGGTCTTGAGCTCAAGGATGCAACCGTAGCACAGCTCGGCCGTGCAAAGCAGGTCAAGATCAGCAAGGAAAACACCATCATCGTTGACGGTGCAGGCGCTGAAGAAGAAATCAAGGCTCGCATTGCCCAGATCAAGAATCAGATTGAATCCACCACTTCCGAATTCGACCGCGAAAAGCTGCAGGAAAGACTTGCAAAGCTTGCAGGCGGTGTTGCAGTCATCCATGTCGGTGCTGCTACCGAAATCGAAATGAAGGAACAGAAGCTTCGCGTTGAAGATGCTCTTGCAGCTACCAAGGCAGCTGTTGAAGAAGGCTACGTAGCAGGCGGCGGTGTTGCACTGCTGAACGTTACTGAGGATGTTGCAAAGCTGCTTGACACCGTTTCCGGCGACGAAAAGACCGGTGTGAACATCGTTCTCAAGGCTATTGAAGAGCCCATCCGTCAGATTGCTGCTAACGCAGGTCTTGAAGGCTCGGTCATCATCGATGCCATCCGCCGTTCCGGCAAGAAGGGCTACGGCTACAACTTCGCAACCGAAGATTACACCGATATGTCCGAGGCAGGCATCCTCGACCCGACCAAGGTTACCCGTTCCGCACTGCAGAATGCTGCATCCGTAGCCGCTATGGTGCTCACCACGGAATCCCTTGTTTCCGACATTCCCAATCCCCAGGCAGAAGCCGCACAGGCAGCAGCCATGGCAGCCGCACAGGGCGGCGGAATGTATTAATTCCCGATACCGATAAAGAAAAAGGATTGCACACCACGTGCAATCCTTTTTTTTGCTTTATAGGAAACTGCGTTTCCATAATGCAAAAAATATTATATGTCCCTCCATCGCCCGCTTCGCGTGCTCGGAGATGGACTATTCGAAAACGGTCGCCGCGTTACGTCGAAGCCGTTTTCTTGTGTTTATGCTGATTATTCCGTGCGATCGATTTTTGAGCCGTGGAACACATCAACCACCTCGCTGATGGTAACGTATGCGTCGGGGTCCACGAAATGCACAATATCACGCATTCTTGCAATCTGAAAACGGTTGACAACGAAATAGACAATGCTTTTTTCGGTATCGGAATAACCGCCGCGGGCTGCAATTTTGGTGGCCCCGCACTCAAAAACACTCGTCAGCGCCTTGCAGATGTCATCGGGGCGCTCGGTGACAATCATCACTTGCTTGTTTCTGTCGAAGCCTTCCGCAATGAAGTCAACCATTTTAAGTCCTGCTGCATACGCAACAATTGAATACAGCGGAAGCATCCAGCTTTGCAGAAGCAATCCTGCGATGATGTAAACGATGCAGTTATAAATCATAACAAATGTGCCGACGGTGCTGTTGAGCTTTTTTGCAAAAATAACAGCCAGCACTTCAATTCCGTCAATGGCACCGCCTGCACGGATGGTCAGACCGCTGCCGATGCCCGACACGATACCGCCGAACAGAGCACACAAAAACAGGTCATTGCCTGCAAGGGGTGAAAACACACTCACATCAATGGGCAGCACATCCGTAATAAGCCATGCACCTGTGGAATAAACCGCCACGGCAAACAGGGAATAGATGGTGAAGGCAAGTCCCTGTTTTTTCAGACCGAACAAAAACAGCGGCACATTGAGCAGCAACAGAAAAACGGACAGTGACAGATAATCGGGAGTAATCTGCGACAACAGCATGCTTGTGCCCGAAATGCCGCCGTCATATAATTTGACAGGTGCCAGAAATACCGTCACACCGAAGGCGTTGATGCAGCCTGCTGCAAGCAATATTAAAAATCGATACCATTTAAGGGTTTTCAGCTCTGCAATGAGTTTTTCTTTCATG
>JAZOWJ010000286.1:0-11128 GCA_045659125.1 Acutalibacteraceae bacterium | reverse complement strand
CTTGACATTGAGATTACCGCCCGTGATTTCCGAGAGTGTTTCGTTGATTTTCTGCAGGTTGTTGATGATGACCTTTTTGATCAGGAAATAAATGAAGATAAACAGCGCTGCGAAAATCAGAATCAGCATGAAAATGCTTGTGTAAAGCGAGGCATCACGCAGGAGCATAGCCTCGGCAAGAGGCATGGCTGCAATAATGCAATATCCCTCAACGAAGGTGAAAACATAGATGTATTCTTCGCTGAAATCGTTTTCCTCGTTGATGATGTTGGTTGTGTAAAGCTGTGCAGCACTTTGGCCTGCAAGCATCGCCTCATCAGGGATGATGCCGATGGAGGAAATATGCTGCCCGTTTCTGCTCGTGTGGGTCACGAGGTTGAGCTGTTCGTCACAGACAGCCACAAAGCCCGTGCTGCCGACATGGCGGTTTTGTGTCATCTCAACCACAAAATCGTCAAGTGTATCGTGGAATTGGTCTGCATCGTAGCCGACCTGAATAAAGCCGCCGTCTGCAAGGCTGACACCTGCATATTTTCGCATGGTCACACCGTCATAGCCCTGCGGACTGTAAATCTGCACCAATTCCGTCTGCTCGCCTGTCAGCACCATGAATTCCTTGGATTGCTCGGTGCTGTTCATGTTGAAAATGCCGATGAGTGTTTCGTCGGTGGATGCAAGAATAGCACCGTCGGTGCCTACAATGTTGATTTCGGTGACATTGTATTTTTCTGCAAGCGAATCCAACGAAACGGCATTGTTGCTTTCGTATTCCGAACGGATGCTTTCGGTGATGGTCAAAAGATTTTCATCAGACTTGCCTCTGATATCCGTGATAACATCGTTCATGGCAGAGGTAACGACCTCTCTGGTCTCAATTTCTGCCATGCCGCTTTGCAGGAAATATGTGAAGATGCTGGTGACTACACAGGCAACAGCAATCAGCACGAGCAATCTGCGCTGGAAGGTCTGGGAAATGCGTTCGTTCTTTTTGTCGCGCTTTCTTTCCTCGTGATTCAGCACGGAAACCGTTATCAGCGAAATGCCGACAGCGGCCGCATTGCCGATAATCATGGGAATGGTTGCAGCCTTGACAAATTCAAAGGCATACGCAGAGTCATTCATGTTGGTAAAGAAAATCATCAGCATGTGCAGCACCTCGCACACGATGGTGATGAATATGCCGTAGCTCCAGGTCGGCTTTTTGTTGTCGAACATAAACCGTCTTAAAACGGCAGCCAGAATACCTGCGAGCATGGTCGAAAGGGTACAGGCGATTCTTGTATACATACCGCCGCCCCAATAAACGGAGAAGAAGCGATACAAGCCGCCGAGCACACCCGAAATCACGCCGGCAGGGCCACCGAAAATAAGGCCTGCACAAAGCGGGGCAGCATCACGCACATTTGCAACCGTGCCGAGGATTTCGACACCATAGCCCGATGCAAAGGCAGAAAGACCGCCGAATACAAGACCGATCAGTATTTGTTTTGCGTTAATATTCAGGTTTTTGAACCTTGTCTTTTTATCAAGAAGATAAAAGACAATCACAAAAACACAGTTCAGTAAAATCGGAACCAAAAGCTTCATGTGCTTTCTCCTTTGTTATAAAATGAGCTCTGCAAGCATTTTTATGACATCCCACAGCATACCGCTGAACATGTCAAGAAAAATAATGATGGCAAGGTACAAAAAGACACTGCCCTTGCTGATTGCATCGCGGGATATGTTCAGATAAAAGTTGAAATGCCCTTTTAAATCCGTTTCGCGAGTTTGCTGCCATTGATAGGTAACGGTGTCTTCTCCGTCAAAGCCTGCAGGCAGGAAGTTTTTATAAAGCTCCTCCTCGAGGCGCCTGATTCTGTAGCAGGAGGCATCGTTAATTTCGTAATCGTCTGCAACGGAAATGGTAACAGCTGCCTTTTTCAGCTTTTGTCGGTGGAATGCGCCGACACTGTTGATTTCCTTGGGCAGCAGTCGTGCTTCATTGATTCTGACAGAATAGCTGTAGCGCTCGGAAACAATAGGGGACATCAGCAGATCGCGTGTCCTGGTCATGAAATTGCCGACACTGCCTCGTTGTCTGCACATCTCGGTAATCGATTTGTGCGGAATGCGGAATATCAGGTAAACCTCATTGTTAGCAAGATATTCAAAGAACGCAGCAAACGGCAGCTTGAACAAAGCCCCCTTGGCAACGGGCGTAACCGTGTAGTCAAGTGCCGATATATGAACAATATCAACCGTTTTGCCGTTATATGCAATTTCCGATGTGGCTTTGTTTTTTTTGTAATCAATGACACACATGCTGCTGAAAATGGCTCTTGAAAGATTCTCATCATCGAATTTCAGCGAAATGTCCTCGATTTCCGACTTGTCTACCGCAAACGGGAAGAATACACTCAACGCCGTGTTTTCGTTCACATCTCTTATGTGCACTGCCACATCCATCCAGCTTTTGCCCTTCGGATTGAGCCAATGGTTCAGATAAACGGAGCTTACATCATCACCGTCAACCCAGATTGCCCAGCCGTCATCGGCAAAAAATTTATTTTTTTTACTCATTTTTATCACGCCCTGCTGTCAGAAAATCAATTTTTATATTGCCTTAATAAAGCACCAATAGTCAGGCATAAAAAATTATGCCTGACTTGAATAAATTTATGTTATTTGAGCCAACCGAAAAGCATGTCAAAGAAATCCTTGATAGCCTTGATAAGCTTCTGGAACCAGTTGAGAGATTCTTCCACATCGGGCACCTCGAACGCATAGCCGAGCGCACCGATGAGCATATAATTGTTGACAGTGATAACAAGGTTGCCGTTGTCGTCGGGATAAACCTTGTCACCGTTCACATAGAATACAAACGCATCTCCTGTAAGGTCGCCGACATTGATCATAAGCTGCGTGCCCTGCTTGACCTCAAGCGTGGAATTGCCGAATACGATCTGATAGGTTTTGCCGCCGTCCATGGAAACATTGTACCAGCCGATGCCGTCTGTTTTGCCGAATACGACATGAATGGATGCTTCTTCACCGCTGCCTGTGCCGTCCCCTTCACCGTCGGGGGTGGTGGGCTCTTCAGGATCAGTGGGATTTTCAGGATCTGTGGGATCTTCTGGATCTGTGGGATCTTCAGGATCTGTGGGATCTTCAGGTTCGATATCGTAATACAGCTTGAGTGTAACAATATCGCTCAATTCTTCAATGGCAGTCAGTGTTCCGTTGGTGACGGAGATTGCAGCATTGAAGATGTAGTCGTCGTAATTCTTTGCGTTTGCGGTAACGGTTTCACCGATTTTGCCTGTAAGGATTTCGGTGTCCTCTGCAACCGCTGCATAAGAGCCGTCTGCAGCTTCTTTGTAGTGCTCAACGATGTATTTTACATCTTCAGCAGGCGCAACAGGTGTTGTGGCTCTGTCAAAGCTGTAGGTGAAGGTCAGGGTTTCGGTACCGCTGACAACGGCAGGAATTTCAGCATTCCATTCACCGTTTATGAAGCCTTCGTTTGCGGTCATGCCTGTGGGTGCAGTGAGCGCAGCTGTGCCGTCAACAGCATATTCGCCGTCTTTCATAAGGTCAAGGTATACAAACTTGTCTGCGGTTGTGCCGTCAGCCCAGGTACCGTTGACAACCTTGAAGATAACCTTTTTCTGATACTTGTCGGGGGTGCTGTCGCCGTCTTCGCCGTCTTCACCGCCGCCGACTGTGTCGGCTGCATAGTAGAAGGTGATGACATTGTTTTCAACTGCAATGGTGATTGACTTGGCTGCAGAATCAACAAGTGTATAGCCGTCAATTGCAATTGCGTTTTCGGTTACAACCGAATCAAAGGCGGCCTTGGCTGCTTTTGCAGCAGCAAGCACCTTGTCGGTACCCTCTTCAAGGTAGTTTACGGTGTAGCTGAATGAAGCCTTTTCCCATTTTGCGTAAAGCTCTGTATCGTTTGCGACTGTTTGAGCAATCACAGTAACCTTTTCACCGGTGCATTCGGGATTGCTGTACCAGCCATCAAACACATAACCCTCGCGGACGGGAACATAATCAAGCACGGTTTCATAGCTCCAGATGTGTGTTGTACGCGAAACGATGCTGACACCCTCGTCTGCATAATTTTCGTTATAAATGATAGCATAGCGGTTCGGAATAAGCTTGACCTGCAAAACACCCGTGGGGGCATCGTGCAGAGGGCTGTAACGCGAGGGGGCGCCGTAAACAACGGATACGGGCCATGTTTCGGCGGTGTCATTTTCAATCTTTGAAAGGTAAGCCTGATAATCGTAAAGATTGCCGTTATAAACACTGTTCCATACGGTGTAGCCGTAATCACCGTCATCCATACCGTCTGCACCCATGTTGATTTCAATGCCGTAGGGGACAACCGTATGCTGGCTGATTACCTGATATTCGTTGTCTGTGCCTGTTGCCTTGTACCAGATTTCAACAAGCGTGTTATCGGGTCTTAAGTTTGCACCGATCAGCGTTGCATCCACCTCAACGGGCTGGAAATAGGATGCAGGAGCAAATGAAAGATAAGCATTTACAAATGTTTCCCACTTGCTGCTTTCGGGATAAACTGCAGTAAAGTCATTTGCGTTATAGTCATCCTCATAATTGTTGTCATTGACAAAAACTGTTGTTGCGTTCTGAGAGGCTGTGCCGTAGTTCAGAATAAGAACCTCAGTTCTGTAAGTCTTTGCAGGGTCAAGACCTGTAAACTTGTATTCTTCTGAAATACCGTAAATCATATCAGCCATAGGCCATATGATATCAACCGTCTGGCTGTCAACAATATATTCGCCGTCTGCAGTGATTTCCTCGAGAACAATAACTGCGCTGTCAGCACGGTCAACCGCCCATACATCCACAACCTTACCGTCCTGCATGTAAGAGCCTGCAACTCTTACATGACCTGTAAGAATCTGATCCCATTTGGCATATACGGTTATATCCTCTGTGAGAATTTCGCCTGTGACTGCGGGCTCTGTGAATTCGGGATCCTTGTACCAGCCGCCGAATTCGTGACCTTCAAATACGGGAACATACGCATTTGTGTCGGGAACATAGTATTCGTCTGTTTCGGTGTATGTGTTGCCGCCGTTGATTGTACCGCTGTTTGCGTCGAAGGTTACATTGTACTTTTCAACCGTAATTACACCGTCAAGTGTACCCTGCTGTGCAGCAGTGCTTACGTTGTAGTAAGCGCCATTGAGAGAGGTGCTGAATTTTTTACCGTCTGCAATGTCCCCCATGGTGGCGGTGTAGTTTCCGTCGGTGTAGGTTACGATAACGGTATTGTCATCCTTGGTGTGGTCCTTTTCGGTGGGGACAATGATGGTTGAATCGCTGTAAATGAAGCCTGTGACTACTGCACGGTAGCCGTAGGGGGTATTGTTGCCGTCAAATCTCCATACAGGATATGAGCCGCTGCCTTCGCCTGTTGCAGGGTCAATATTAACTCTTACACCGGGCTTTACGACAGCACCTGCATTTTCCTGCTGGGAAATGATTTTCCATTCATTTGTTTCTGTGTTCCAGTATGCAATCTTTACGATGACTGCATCGGGATACAGCTCTGTCGGAACATCCTCTGCCATTTCAATATGGAAATCAAGGTCAAAGTCATCGGGATTGTAGGTAAGGGGAATATTGATAACCCAGTTGCCGAATCTATCCTGCTTCTTTTCGATTGTGCCGACATCATAGCCTGATTTGCTGACAGCCACACCGAAGGTGGAGGATTCAAGAAGACCTGTGTAGGTGAAATCTGTTGCAGTGTATGTTGATTTGTTATCTTCAACCGTGTAAGTGTAAGCCTTTTCGTTGCCGTTTTCATCGGTCGTTTTTTCTTCTCTGAAATAAAGCTTGTCGCCTGTTTCAACAAAGGCAGGTGAATTTGCTGTCATTTCAAGGAAATCAACATCAAGGTCTGCTCTTGTGGGGTTCGGGTCAAAGCCGTCAACAGTCTTGTGGTCAATGGTAACGTTGATGGTTACATTTACTGCTTTTTCCCATTTTGCCTTAAGAGTGGCGGGAGCTGTGATTGCAGG
This sequence comes from Acutalibacteraceae bacterium, assembly GCA_045659125.1. Classification (GTDB taxonomy): domain Bacteria; phylum Bacillota; class Clostridia; order Oscillospirales; family Acutalibacteraceae; genus RUG806. The sequence goes on along the minus strand of JAZOWJ010000286.1, from coordinate 5,081 downwards.
GGTGATCTGCTTGCCTGCGCCGATCATACGGCTGTTATGTTCCCAACCGGTAAAAATAAAGCCTTCGCGAACAGGTATGCTTGCGGTTGCATTTACGGCATCTCCCGATGCGTAAATTTCTGTGCCTGTTTCTTCACCGGCCTTGAATGCACCGCCGTTTGTGTCATATTGAACACTGTAGTGATGAAGATGGAGCTCGGCATTTGCGTGCTCAATAACAAGCTGATAGTTGCCGATTTTGTTATATGCACCGTCAATCTTGATATAGGGATTGAAAACAGCGTTATAGAGAGGTGCTTCGTAAAGACCGGTTGCGGTTTTCTGAAGTGAAATATATTCGGTATAAGCGTTGTTTTCACGGATAAAAAGTGCAGCGCCGTTACCGTAGATGTTTTCAAAGTCTGTAAGCACACCGTCAAGATAGGTGTAAATCTTAGCTGAATATACAGGCTTTGTAGTGTCATCTACATAGCTGTAAACATACTTTGTTTCATCGCCGTCTTGGTATTCGGCACGAACTTCTACTGTGTAATCAGTGTTGGGAGTAAGACCGGTAAAGACAACCGTGCCGTCGGGCTGCTTTTCACCCTTGTTACCGTCGATGAAATATTCACAACGCTCGTCAACACTATCTTTGTTTATTATAAGCGTTGTTGTGGTTGTTGTAGTGGTAGGCTTTTTGAAAACATAAACTATAGGCTGCGCAGTACCGCTTGTATTATAGTGGAACTTGCAGGAGCTCTTTGTTATTTTAATCTCAAGCTGAGCGTCTCCGTTTGTGCTGTTGGTTCCGGCTTTTACACCGTTAACATAGTAGTTATAAGTGTTCTTATCCTTTTTTTCATTCTCAACCTTTATATGTTCACCACCGGAAAGAATAACAGCACTTGCAACCGCACTTTGTTCACAGGTGATATGAACAATACCGCTTTGGCCGAGAAGGTCAAGCACGTTCATTCTGTCGCCCTCAAAAAGACCGATAACAACATTGTCGAGGTCTCCGTCAAGATTGTGCGCCTTGAAGCTTGAGAAAGAGTCTGAGCCGAGGCTTTTGCCGTTCTTATCAAAAACCTCAACCTTTACGGTTCCCTTAAGTGCGGAGGAGGCACTGCCGCCGCCATACGTATAGGCACCGTAAACGGAGGCCCACATAAAGCCTTCCTTCGTTAATGTCTTATTGCCCGATCTGTCTTCTTCAACATTGCTGTTGCGTTTGACATTTTTATCGGTGTTGTAAATTTCCATTTCACCGTAGGTATTGTTGATACCGTACATATTATGGGAGTTATATATATAAAGGTATGTACCGAGTGAGCTGGTCCATTTGTAGGTGAGCTCTCTCGGGTTTCCGTCGTAGCCCTCTACCTGAACCTCAAGAAGCTCACTCGAGCGAAGATCGCTTACATCTCCGCGCATAAAGCTTACTAATTTTACTGTGGTGGCCTCTGCTGCAAAAACACCTGCGGGCAGCATGGTGATGAGCATGAGAATTGCCAACAAAGCACTTAATACTTTTTTCATTTTATTCTAAACCTCCTGATTAAGTCAAATTATTTTATCATAGAATGTATTACAAAGTGCTTACAAAAACAAGCATTATGAAAAAAAAGACCGACAAAAAATCGGTCTCTTTTATTGCTTTATTTGTTGTTTTTGCTCCAAAGCAGACCGCAGGTTTCGTCAGCCCAGCTGTATTGGGTCATGTATTCCCCCTGAAAGGCAGGCTGACCTGTTTTCAGATAAGAATAGTAATCGCAGGAAATCTTGCTTGTATCGACCGAATAAAGGTAGCCGTTCTTTTTCAGCACATCCACAGCCCCTGCTTTTTCAAGGGTCTGGCGCACATCCAACAAAAGCTGATGAAAATAATTGCGGTTGTTTTCCCTTGTGCCGTCCTCCCAGAGCGCAGCTGCAATTTCCTTGGATGAAACATCCGCACCGTTGCGGTCGATGAGGTAGGCAAGCATTTCCTTGCTTTTGGTTCGTTTGAATGTGAGCTTTTTGCCGTCGCAGGTGACGTCAAAGAGTTTCCGAAGCATTTGGCCTTCAGGATGCCCTTGTCTGTTTTTCTGCCCTTGATAACATCGATTTCTCTTTGCACGTCTCCTGCGGAAATGGGCTTGAGCAGATAGCCCGATGCGTGAATCTTAAAAGCAGAAACGGCATACTCCTCATGACCTGTACAAAAAACGATTTTGCAATCGGGATGCATGTCTGTTATTTTTTCTGCAAGTCCTATGCCGTTGATGCCGCGCAGGTTAATATCCAGAAATGCAACATCGGGGGTGTTGAGCTCGATCCAGTCGAGCACCTCATCGCAGTTGGTGAAGCAGATAACCTCATCGATATCCTCGGATGCCCTGACAGCCTTTTCAAGTGCATAAAGCATCAGCTGCTCGTCGTCTATTGCAAGTGCAATCATCTGTTTCCCTCCTTCGGTATTTCAATAGTAATCTTGGTGCCGACACCGATAATGCTTTCAATATGCAGAATACCGTCACACATAGCTTCAAGTCTGCTGCGGATATTGCGCAGACCGATATGATTTGTTTTCTCAAGCTCCGCTACATCGAAGCCGACACCGTTGTCCTGCACACTCACAAAATAGCTGCTGTCGGTTTCGTAAATGCTGACCTTGACCGTACCGCCTTGCTCACGCTTGAGAATGCCGTGCTTGACTGCATTTTCAACAATCGGCTGAATTGTCAGAGCGGGGATGCTGAAATTGTTGCAGGACATTTTTGTTATGAATTCAATGTCAGGAAAGCGCACCTTTTCGATGCTGATGTAGTATTCCGTGTGCTCAAGCTCTTTGGAAACGCGAATGCATTTCGGGCTGTCGAGCTCACTGAAATTACCCCTGAGATATTTTGAAAAATTATTGACAAGCTTTGCTGCCTTCGGCGGATCGAGCTCACACAGCTGCTCAATGCTGCCGAGTGTGTTGTAAATGAAATGCGGATGAATCTGGCTTATCAGGGTGGAAATACGGCTCTGTGCAAGCTCTGCGTCAAGCTTGATTTTTTCATTTTCGAGCTGCTCTGCCTTGGCTGCAGTTTTAATGTTTTTAGGCACAATATGCAGGAACACAACTGCAGACATAACAAAAACAATCAGGAAGAAGATTTTGGACAGAAGCCCTGTCTGCCATAAGCCGAAATCTACGGCTGCAATATCCGCTATAAGCAGTGCAAAGCCGATCGCAACAGAAATCAGCTGAATCCTTTGCTTTCTTTGTGCTTTTTTTATTGAAAGAATCGACAATACGATAAAGCTGATCGCCACAACTGCCGTGCCGATCGCCCATGCACCGAGCATATCATAAAAGTAAAGCTTGCTGAAAAGTGAAACTGCAATCAGCACGCTTATAAATATGCTGTATAATAAAGCAATCAGCTCTGCCGGCTTTTTGGCATTTTCAGAAAAAATTTCCTTTATAAGCATACAGGCAAACAAAACATAAATCATGGCAGAAAGCCCGGTCATCATTGTGTTGACGATAATCTTATCATACCAAAAGAAAAATGCTCTCGATGTGAAAAGGAAGAAAAGTCCTGCTGCAAGAATCATCAGGCCGCAAAACAAATATTTTTTGAAAAAACTGTTGTGCAGCAAGTAAGAAAAGAGTGCAAGGCCTGTAACAATAAATGCTGCAATGATGATAACAATCGCCACAACTCTGTCAAGCTGACCCGAACGCAGGGCTATTTTTTCTGAATAATCACTTGCATAAAGCTTCATTGTGGAAAGAAACTCATCCACTGCCGTTTCGTTGCCGAATTGATGATAGTTGCGGATTGTTGCTTCAAAATAACCGTCCTCACCGCGGTATTCCACAACCATGCTTGTGTTGCCGCAGGCATCCTCTCCGAGAACAGGATTTTCAGTGTCGCATACGAGGGTTATCTGCTCATTGTCAGTGACAACAAGATTTATATGGTTAAATGTAAAAGACATCAACGTCCCTTCCTGAATGGCTCCGTACCCCTCTTTTGTTGCACGGTCACAGATTTCAAGCATACCGCGCAGCTGTACATCGCCTTTTGTTGCAGGAATATGCTCACCCTCTGTAATCGGCTGCCACTCGCCGTCTGCGATTCTGTATTCACCCACCAGTCTGAGGTCGGGTATAATTGCCCACTCTGCCTGCGAGTTGTTTATCACACCATCAATCAGCAGCGCACAGGCAAGCACAAAAAACAACACCACAGCCGCAAATGTCAAAATTTGCTTTTCATTTTTTGCTTTCATTTTTGTTAACATCGCTGTTCTCCTTCATCCGCATTGCCCGGCAGCGTTTTTGGCTATCATTGCGGCTTACAATATGTATTTCCGTAAAATGACACTTTTTTTGTAACATTTCTATGATACGACAAAACCTCTTACAAAGGTCTTACAAATTGCTGCCGAAACGGGAAATTTTTTCTGTTTCGAACAAAAATACGGCATTTTGGGATAAAAAAAGAGCTGCCCCACGGCTTCAGAAGGCTGATGTGCTTGGTGATGAAGAAAAAAACACCGACCGAATGGTCGATGTCTTTTTTTTGTGCGAGTGTTCATAATGTATTTGTCATTGAGGTATACCCTATTGAAACACCAAGAGTGCAGAAGAAAAGCGCGGAGCTTGTACCCCGCGCCGTTTATTATATTGTTATTACAGACCAAGCAACTGCTTTTTCTTGGTATCAAATTCTTCTTGGGTGATAATACCCATATCAAACAAATCTTTATATTTCTTAATTTCCTCAGTTGGAGATGATGTGGAACTTGGTGTCTCATTTGGTTGTTGAGTTTCATTATCTGTCATTTCTGTGATGTCACTTGAGTGACAAGAAGGGCAGTGACTATAATCTATTACTTTATCATCATATCGATTAGCTTGCTGAGTCAAGTGGTGTGTTTGAAGCATAGAACCACCAACTGCCGATGCAAGACCACCAACTGCACTTATTGTACGCAAACTTGAATTTATTTTATTCTTTTGTAAGTCTTCATCTGTATAACAGAAAATATGACCACATACATTGCAACGCATTTGATGCTCAAGTAATGTGCTGTTTTCAACAAGTTTTTCTTGCGGT
>JAZOWJ010000285.1:0-8762 GCA_045659125.1 Acutalibacteraceae bacterium | reverse complement strand
AGATGGTCAAGAAGATGATCCAGGCTTACGAAAACGGCATGAAATAAACACGCTTTTGTGCACCCGTGGTATGGTAACACATATCGCGGGTGTGTTTTTTTTGCTGTCATAGGGTATGCGGATCGACAGGGAAGTGCATATATAATGAAAAGTATTTTTTTTGTTGTACAGCAGATTATTTAATTTTGTTTATATTATAATTTATTTATATAAATCATATTGACAAAAAAACGCAAAAATGTTACATTTATTCTGTATAATCAGCGGAAAAATGTTCCGCTTGTTTTGCGTTGCCTGAAAACAGGTTATAAAATGTGTTTTCGCCGGATCAACACAGGGAGGTCAGCTGTGTCGGTGAATGTGCATTTTTCTCCGAGCGGCACACGCAAGACAATACAAAAAGGGGACAACCCCGTGTGTCGGCCTGTCCGATGCATGAATCTTAATAGGAGATGATTTTAAAAAATGAAAAACGGTCATTTCAAAAAAGCATTATCCATGTTCCTGAGCATTCTCATGGTCTTTTCCTGCTTTGCAGGCATGCCCGTGCTCATCGGCCATGACCACACCCATGCCGAAGCAGCAGAAGTAGCCAAGAACAAGTATCTGTTTGCCTATTTTACGGATAACTCCAGTGCAGGGCAGACTATTCACCTTGCTGTTTCAGAGGACGGTTTACATTATACTGCCCTCAGAAATAACGAGCCTGTTATTGTACCCTCCAAGGGTACGGGTGCAGTCCGTGACCCTTATATCTGGTACAACGAACAGGATAACTATTATTATATCATCGCAACCGATATGGATGCTTCCAACAACCAGTGGTGGGACAACTGTAACGGCTTCATTATGTGGCGCTCCAAGGACCTTGTCCATTGGTATGATGAAACATTTATCAATGTTTATGACATGCTGCAGAGATTTGATGAGCCTGTAGGTATCGTTCACAGAGCATGGGCTCCCCAGATTATGTGGGACGGAAGCTCTTATGTTGTTTATTTTTCCATTGATACCGACAATGTAAACTATCCCGCTGACCAGCTTTCCATTGTATATCTGAAAACCACCGACCTCATGGACCTGAACGCTTACTATGAATACGGCGGCATTTACTATCCCGGTTCTGACGTTAATGATGCCGATATCATTCAGCATCCCACCACCGGCAAATGGTATCTGTTCTATAAGCCCGAGGGCGACGGCTCAAAGATTTTGATGATGCAGTCCGACAGTGCAACCGGACCTTATACTTCTGCTGACTCTAACAACAGCAAAGGTCTTGATGTGTTCGCTTCTATTAGCGAGGGCCTGGAAGGCGGCAACGGCTTCTTTGACCATAACGGCAATTTTGTTATGTATGCCGACGCATACGGCCACGGCTCTTCTTATTTCTACATTGCCACCACACCTGCAACAGGTGATTTCAAGAGCTGGACTGTTTACGGCGAATCCGCACACAACATCAACAGCCTTTCTCCCCGCCACGGCTCTGTTGTGCCGATTACAACGGAAGAATACAACCGACTTCTCAATAATGCATACGGTATCACTTCTTCTTCTTTCCCGGCAACCGAAACTCTTGACGATCATCTGATTGCAAGATATTTCACAACGGCAGACCCGACATACAATGCCGTAACAGGCAAGAGCGGAGAACTTACGCTGCACGGTGATGCGGGTGTTGTAGGAACCGATGCACTCGATACGATTGGTTATTATGTTAACTTTAACGGCAACACATGCTACGGTGTTGACCTTGAAGATATTGCCGGTGAAAACTTTAATGCTGACGATGGTTTCACCATCACCTTTACCGCACTTGCAACTTCAGGTGAAAATGCAAGAATTTATGAAATTACCGATAACCCCGGTCAGCAGAACGACGGTGTGTCGCACTACACCCATTTTTCTCCTGCAGGTGGCAGCGGCGGTGCATACGTCGGCAACTATAACGGCCCCTCCGGTGTCGCTCACAGAGCGCAATCTGCAAGCAAACAGTATAATGACGGTCAGGTTCACGAATGGATTATAAGCTATGCTAACGGTAACACAATCGTATACTGTGACGGCGAAATGGTTATCAAACTGAACCGTTTTGACAATGCAGGTACCGATGATGATGCATGGTATGCAGCAATCCGTAATGCAACATTGTATATCGGTCAGTCAGGCTGGACACAAGACCCCATGCTTGTCGGTGCAATTGCTGACTTCTGTATCTATGATTGTTCTATGTCTTACTATGATGTAAAGAACATTCAGAATGAGCAGGATATGGAAGCAGGTATAACCGGTTCGGGTACGATTTCCGGATATTCAGGTTTTGCCAACGCATATCCGAAATTTGAGTATGAAGACAGTGGGAATCCCACAAAGCCCGAGCATTATGCAAATATGCTTTATTGGCAGGCTCTTCCTGATTTGCCGGAGTCTGGCAATGACGAAAAGATGAATCCTGACAGTGACACTTATACTGCTGCAGCAGCAGTTGCTGCACAGAGTCAGTATACAAACGTAGGTATTTATTACTCAAAAAATACTGTTTTGTTTGTAGACGGTATTACTACACCCAAAATGCCTGTTATGTTGGGTGCCAGACTTAACAAGAATAGTTATGATTCTAAGATGGTGAAGGCATATCCTTCTGCTTCTTCAAGCAGCACTGCTGATAGTTCAATCTTTTATCTGACCCAATATTGGAAGGGTACTGATGGGCGTGCGAATTATCCGTATACTATTACTCAGTCCACAACATTCGGCTATAGTTCCACCACAAGCGGCAGTGCAGATCTTGACGATGGTAGCTCCCAAAGTGCGCGTGATATTCTCTATTTTGCAAACGTGCTTGCACTTAACACGGCTAATGTTACATTTAATTCAAATGGTTATCAGAAGTATGACCCTACATGGTATTGGGAGGCAAGCACCTCGGGTAGCAGCTCAAGCTCGGGTAATGCAAGTGCAAATGAAACTTCCACACAACATCATACTGATGGTTATGGAGATGGACAAATAAACTATATCTGGGTCATTGACCTTCGTTCTTTTGTTGCTGCAAAGAATGAAATTGCCGCAAATTATGATTCAATTGTAACCAACAGTGCTTATTGCCCCGCAATTGTTGAAAGCTACAAGTCTGTTGTTGCCGAAATTATGAAATTCAACCCCTCAGGCTATAACTATGCAGGCGGTGTTGAATCTGCTGTTTCTTCTTGCTCCACGCAGGCTCAGAGTCTTGTTGCTGACTACAACAAGGTTCTTGCAGAGCTTACAGCTCATAATAATGGCCATAAGACTCTCACCATCCCCGGCAGAGATGCAACCTGCGCAGCTCCCGGCCTTTCCGAAGGCAGCTACTGCGAATACTGCGGTGAAATCTTTACAGCACAGGAAATCACAGATGTTATTCCGCATACCTTCGGTGATGTATACACAGTAGACGGCATTAAATATGTCAAGTGTTCTGTCTGCGGCGTTGAGGTCAAGTATGTACCTTACGAAGTCAGATATGAAAACATTTTCGATATTGAAAAATGGACCTATTCTGCAAGTAATCAGCTTGTTGGTGCCGGTACAATTTCAGCAGATGAGAAAAAAGGCACAATAACAATTGTAAACAACCACACAAGTGAAATATACACAAGAGCGCACTATGACGGTCAGAATCTTGTGTCAACCCGCGACCCCGGCAACTATGCTGTTCCCGTAACAGGCGGCAGAACATACGTTGTTGAAGCAACTACCCTTGCATCCTCAACATCACAGGGTGAAATTTTTGTTTTCCAGTATGATAAGGACGGCAAGGTTTTCAGCACAATTGCAAAGTCTTTTGCCATTAATGCCGGTGAAACTCGCAGCGCAGAATTCACCGTAGATCCGAATGCTGCTTATATCGAGCTTCGTTTTGACGCCAATACGGCAGGCGGAACGGTAACGTTCAAAGATATCGGCATTTATGAAACAGAAGAGCGCCGCACCTATTTCTACCCCGGTGAAGAACAGCCCCTTCTTGAGCCCACATTCAAGGAAGGCTATGCATTCGACGGCTGGTATACAAAATCCGGTGCAAAAATTGAAAATACTGCGCAGCTTTCTGCTCCCGTGAATTTTGTTTATGCAAAGTATGTAGATGGTATCAGAGTAGAATTTGTAAATGCAGCAGGTGAATCGGTTCTTCTTAAGAACTATGTGGCAGGCGCAATCCCCGAAGTCCCTGCAACCAACACAGCTGCAGATTATGATGCAACAAGCCACAATGCATACTCATGGCCCACCCCCGGTGCGGTTACAGGTGCAGTAATTTATAATGAAATCAAAACCCCCACAGAGCATACACTGTCCTCTTCTGTAACAACAGCCCCCACATGTACAAATAAAGGTGTAAGAACCTACACCTGCTCAGGCTGTGCATATACATACACAGAAGAAATCGAAACCGTTGCTCACACATGGACAGCTGCAACCTGCACAACCGCAAAGACCTGTTCTGTCTGTGGTGCAACTGAAGGCACAGCACTCGGCCATGATTGGGCAGATGCAACCTGTACCGTTCCCAAGACCTGCTCCGTCTGTAATGCAACCGAAGGCGAAGCACTCGGCCACCTTGATGCAAATAAGGACCACGTTTGCGACCGTGGCTGCGGTGCTGCACAGGGTACCTGCTCCGATTCCGCAACCGACAATGACCATGTTTGTGATTACGGATGCGGCAAGGTGCTTGAAGACTGCTCCGATGCAGAGAATGACGGCAATCACAAGTGCGATGTCTGCGGTGCTGATAATGTAACAGATCACGTCAAGGGTGCTGAAACAAGAGAAAATGTTGCCGATGCAACCTGTGATGCTGCCGGTAAGTACGATTCGGTTTACTACTGTACCGAATGTAGTGCCGTAATGGAACGCACCAACGATGTGACCATTGACAAGCTGCCGCACAGTTGGCAGGATGCAACTTATGAATGGTCTGCTGACGGCAAGACCTGTACTGTAACTCGTACTTGCGCAAACTATGCAACGCATACGGAAACCGAAACCGTCAATGCAACAGGTGTGCAGAATGTTGCTCCCACCTGTGAAGACAAGGGTTCAACCATCTACACTGCAACATTCACAGCTTCCTGGGCTGAAGAACAAACGAAAGAAGTTTACGATATCCCTGCGACCGACCACACCGCGGGCGCAGCAGTAATCGAAAACAATGTTGCCGCAACCTGCACAAAGGACGGCTCCTATGACACAGTAATCTACTGTTCGGTAGAAGGCTGTAAGAAGGAACTCAGCAGAGCTTCCACAACCGTTCCGATGATCGCCCACAACATGGTTGCAGGCGAGGTTGTTGCTCCGACCTGCACAGCAGAAGGCTACACCGTTTACACCTGCTCCTATGGCTGCGACACTACTGAAAACAGAGATTTTGTACCTGTAATCGACCACACCTACACAGCAAGCGTAACCACACCCGCTTCTTGTGTAAGAGAGGGTGTTAAGACCTACACCTGCTCCTGTGGAGACAGTTACACAGAAGCAATTCCCAAAACAGAGCATGTTTACGGCGAATGGTTTGTTGACGGCAACAACCACACACGTAAATGCACCAATGGTGAATGTGCAGCTTTTGAATCCGAAGCACATAGCTTCACAGAAGACCGTCAGCCCAAGGCCGACTCCACTTCTTTCCATGATTATAAGTGTTCAGTATGTACCGCCCGTGGTGCTGCTATAAACGGCAATCCTGTTCTCAACGCAGGTGAAAGCTGCTTCGGTGAAGGTGTTTCTTATGCCGACAACAGTGACGGTAACCATACTGCAACATGTGTTTGCGGACGCACTGAAATCAGTGCTCACTGGTGGACTGTAACCGATAAGCAGGATGCAACCTGCTCTGCAGAAGGTTATAAGAAATCTAAATGTGATTATTGTTCTGCAACCAAAACAGAAACCCTTACAAAGCTTGAACACACCGAAGACACCCGTCAGGAAAATACAGTTCCTGCCACCTGCGGCAAGGACGGTTCTTACACTCTTGTAACTTACTGCTCTGTATGTAAGGAAGAACTCAAGACAGAAGAAAAGACCATCCCTGCAACCGGTGAACATACCCTTGGTGATTACATCATCGATCAGGAAGCATCCTGCGGTGCTGACGGCTCCAAGCATAAGGAATGCTCCGTCTGTGGTTACAAAACCGCAACAGAAACCATCCCCGCAACCGGCAATCATAACTATGCTACCGAAGTTGAGGGAACAAGAGTGCCTGCTACCTGTAAGACCGCCGGTACTGTCACAATGCAGTGCGCCTGCGGTGCTACCGAAGTGCAGACACTTGCAATTGATCCCGCAAACCACACCAACCTTGTGAAAACCGATGCTGTTGCAGCAACCTGTATCGCAGATGGTAACATTGCTTACTGGACCTGCGAAGGCTGCGCAAAGATCTACAGCGATGCCGAAGCCAAGACCGAAATCACGGCAGCGGAAACTGTAGCGAAAGCAACCGGTGTACATACCTATAATAAATATATTGAAACTGTTGAGCACACCTGCACCGAAGATGGTTATGATCTTTATCAGTGTGCAACCTGTACCGCTACCGAACAACAGAATATTGTCAAGGCTGCTCATACCATTGCGCAGGGTGAAGCCAAAGAAGTCACCTGCGGTGCTGACGGTTGGGACGCTTACGAATACTGCACAAATTGTGACTACACCACAAAGGTTGTCATTCCTGCTACCGGCAATCACGTTTACACTTATGTTCAGAACGAAGACGGCAAGACCCATCCCGGTACCTGCGGCTGCGGTGATACCGTAATCGGTGATTGCGCCGGCGGTGCAGCTACCTGTGTCGATCCTGCAACCTGCGAAAACTGTAACACAAAATACGGCACAGCCCTCGGTCACAAGTATGAGTCTGTTGTCACTGCTCCCACCTGTAATGATAAGGGTTACACAACCCACACCTGTACAGTTTGCGCAGAAGGCACAGAAGGCCATTCCTATGTTGACACTTATGTTGATGCACTCGGTCACAAGTATGACCTCACAAAGGGCACCAACAACAATGACGGCACGCACACTGTAACCTGTACTGTTTGTGCAGAAGGCACACAAGGACATACAAATGTTGTTGAGTGTTCCTACGGTGATCCGGTTGTCACCAAGCCCACCTGTATTGACAAGGGTTACACAACCCACACCTGTACCATTTGTTCTTATTCCTATAAGGATGCCGAAACCGATGCTTCCGGCCACACTGAAGCTGCGGCTGTTAAGGAAAAGTTCAATGATTCCACCTGCTATGCAGAAGGCTCCTACGATTCCGTTGTTTACTGCTCGGTATGTAATGCTGAACTCAGCAGAACAGCACAGACGGTTGCAAAGAAGGAACACACACCTGCTGCTGCAGTCAAGGAAGGCATTGTCAAGGCTACCTGCGAAGCTGACGGCTCTTATGATTCCGTTGTTTACTGCTCCGTGGAAGCATGTAAAGCTGAAATCAGCCGTACCAAGCAAAGCATCGCAAAACGCACGCACGAATTCGGTGACTGGTATTATGCTTCCGAAGAAGACAATCCGACCTACACCAAGGAAGGCACTCAGACCAGAGAATGCACAAATGCCGAAACAGAGCTTTATGCTGCATGTGAACATACCGAAACACAGACTGTTGGTATGGTAACAGACGAAACTGCTCCCACCGGTACCATCACCTACGAGACCACCGCATGGGATAAGTTCCTTGAAACCATCACATTCGGCATCTATACCGCAGAGGATGTTGTGCTTACAATCACTGCAGAAGACAAGGAATCCGGTCTTGCAAAAATCGAATACTTTGTCACAAGTAATGTTCTGACCAAAGACACAATTACTTCTGTTGACAGCTGGAGCGAATACGATGCTGATGCAAAGATCACCATCGCAAAGAAAGATGCTGACCAGAAGGTGGCTTATGCCAAGATTACCAACACCCAGGGCGGTGTAACCTACCTGAGCACCAACGGTTTTGTATTTGACCTTACAGATCCCGCAATCACTGTTTCTTCCGATTGCACATCTGCAACCATTACAGTCCTCGAAGCAAACCTTGCCGGCGTGACCGTAAACGGCACTGCAGTTGAGCTCACCGACGGCAAATACACCATCAATGAGGTCGGCGAATACAAAGTTGTTGTTACCGACCTTGCCGGTCATACCCATACCGAAAATGTTGAAATCAAAGGCCATATCGAGGCTGCAGCAGTGACCGAAAATACTGTCGAACCCGATTGTTTGAATGATGGCAAACACGACGAAGTTGTTTACTGCTCGGTATGTAAAGCAGAACTTGACAGAAAGACAGTTGTTGACAAAGCAACCGGCCACGATTGGAAAACCACAACCTACAGCTTTACAGCAGACGGAAAGTCCTGCACAGCAACCAGAGAGTGTAACAATTCCGATAAGTGCACAGAAACCGAAACAGTTGAATGCACTGCTGAAGTGAAGACTCCTGCAACCTGTGAAAACAAGGGTACAACCACCTATACTGCAACATTCGATGCAGAATGGGCAAAAACCCAGACCAAGGATGTTGAGGACATTGCTGCAATCAACCATGATTGGGCAGATGCAACCTACAGCTTTGCAGAAGACGGCTCCGCTTGCACTGCAACAAGAGTATGTAAGAATGATGAAAAGCATGTCGAAACTGCTGAAGCTACCATCACTTCTGCAGAAAAGATTGCAGCAACCTGCACCGAAAAGGGAACCACAACCTACAC
>JAZOWJ010000284.1:0-2563 GCA_045659125.1 Acutalibacteraceae bacterium | reverse complement strand
GCGGAACAAGCGACAGCTTCCGCAATATTTGCAACGCAAATATATCACACGCGAAGCGTATATCACCACACCACAGGTGTGATATCATTCGCCCCATCGGGGCGTATATCATTTTATGGTTTATGCAATAAACCGTAATTTTTTCATTTCCCCTCTTGACAAATGATGAAAAGGGTGGTATATTTACTTCATCACATAAAAGCGTTGATGCTTAAAAGCGATACAGTGTAAAAAATATCTTGACTTTCTTTTTGCACGGTGGTATACTTTTTTTATCAACCGAACCGGAGTTATTGTATGAAAAACACATCCTTTGCAACAGCATATTATTTTTGCTTTTACTTTAACAACAAAAAGTAAAGGTTATTTTCGCTGTCCCGCAAATGGAAGTTTTCAACGATTATTTTCATCAGCCGCAGTGAAAAAGCTGTGGCTGTTTTTATTTTTCGGGAGGTCTGACCATGATTGCCGTACTCAAGCACAACACAACCGATGAACAACTGAAAAGCCTGACCGAATGGCTTTCGATACAGGGATTGGGAACCCACGTTTCACGAGGAAATTTTCAGACCGTTGTCGGTCTCATCGGCGACACAAGCAACGTGGACATTGAGCTGCTTGAAAGCCTTGAAATGGTGGAATCCGTGCAAAGGGTTTCTGACCCGTGTAAAACGGCAGCAGTCCTCAACACCGCCGACCGCGAATACACCGTCGGCATTGTCGGGCTCGGACTCATCGGCGGCTCGATGGCAGGTGCCTACAAGGCAGCAGGGTGGACGGTGCTCGGTGCAGACCGTGACAAAACAACACTCGGCTATGCAAAGCTCGCAGACATCATCACAGACGAGCTGACCGATGTGAATATAGCAAAATGCGACCTTTTAATGCTTGCGCTGTATCCGCAGGCAACCATAAAATGGCTCAACGAAAATGCAGAAAAAATCAGCAGATCCACCACCGTGATTGACCTTTGCGGCATCAAGCAGAGCGTCTGCGAGGTCGGATTCCGAAAAGCCGAAGAACACGGATTTCTGTTTGTCGGCGGTCACCCGATGGCAGGCACACAGTTTTCGGGCATCAAATACAGCCGCTCCAACCTGTTCAAGGGCGCCCCGATGGTGCTTGTTCCGAACGATCTGCACAATGAAGAATTGATTAAAAAAGTCAAGGATATGCTGGCCCCTGCAGGCTTCGGACGGTTCTCCGTCACAACCGCAAAGGATCACGACCGCATGATTGCCTTCACCTCACAGCTTGCACATGTGGTTTCCAATGCCTACATCAAAAGCCCCACAGCCGAATGCCACGGCGGCTTTTCGGCAGGCTCCTACAAGGACATGACCCGTGTTGCATGGCTGAATGAGGAAATGTGGACACAGCTGTTTCTTGAAAACGGAGAAGCACTGAATTTTGAACTCGACACCATTATAAATGCACTCACGCAATATCGTGATGCAATCTCCGCAAACGATGCAGACCGTCTGAAGGGTTTGCTCAGAGACGGCAGAATCGCAAAAGAAAACATTGACGGCAACGGTGCAGAAAGGTTGAAAAAATGAAAACGGTAACAGTCAACGCCTCCAAAAAATATGACGTACTGATTGCAAACGGCCAACTGGCACAGGCAGGACAGCTGATTCTGCGTGTCAAAAAGGCTTGCACAGCCGTGATTGTTTCCGACGAAACGGTGTTTTCCCTGTATGGTGCGCTTGTGCAGAAATCCATGCAGGATGCGGGTTTTACGGTAAAAAGCTTCATCATAAAGCCCGGCGAGCACTCCAAAAGCACTGCAGCTCTTGTGCAGCTGTGGGAATATCTTGCCGAAAACGGAATCACACGCAGTGACCTTCTTGTTGCCCTCGGCGGCGGTGTTGTGGGTGACCTGACAGGCTTTGCGGCAGCAACCTTTTTGCGCGGCATTGACTTTGTGCAGATGCCCACAACACTGCTTGCCATGGTGGATTCCTCCGTCGGCGGCAAGACAGCGGTTGACCTGCAGCACGGCAAAAACCTGGCAGGTGCATTTTATCAGCCCTCTTTGGTGCTGTGCGACCCCGATGCTTTGCAGACACTCCCTGCCGAAATTTTTGCAGACGGCATGGCAGAGGTCATCAAATACGGCTTCATCAACCGTCCTGACCTGCTGCAAATTCTGCAAGGCGATTATGACATTGCCGACATCATTACCCTTTGCGTGGAAGACAAGCGCGACATTGTGCAAGCCGACGAGCACGATAACGGCTGCCGACAGCTTCTCAATCTCGGTCACACCCTGGCGCACGGCATCGAGCTGCAGTCCGATTACAGCATTTCCCACGGAAGTGCGGTTGCGGTCGGCATGGTGCTCATCACAAAAGCCGCTGTTGCAAACGGTCTTTGCGGTGCAGACACACTCGATATTCTTTTAACACTTCTTAATAAATTCAAGCTTCCCACCGAAACGCAATTCACCTGCGCACAGCTCTGTGAAGCAGCGCTCGAGGACAAAAAACGCAAGGGCGACTGCATCACCCTTGTTGTGCCGACCGAAACGGGCAAATCGCAGCTGCAAAAATATGCAATC
>JAZOWJ010000283.1:0-6476 GCA_045659125.1 Acutalibacteraceae bacterium | reverse complement strand
AATATTCTGATTTTAAACGGTGATGCACCCTTTGCGGATGCAAAAACCATCTGCGATGCACTTGCACAGCACGAAAGCGGACGCTGCGCACAAACCGTTGTTTCTGCTTGCGTGGAAAATCCGCACGGCTACGGCAGAATTGTACGCGACAGCAACGGCAGCTTTCTTCGCATTACGGAAGAAGCTGATGCCGACGAGCCAACCAAACAAATCAACGAAATCAATTCAGGTATGATGTGGTTTTCGTCCGATGCACTTCCGGGCGCATTGGATGAACTGAAAAATGACAACGAAAAAGGCGAATATTACCTGACAGACACCGTAAATATCCTGCTTCAACAGGGTCAAAGGGTGGCTGCATTCACATCCGACAATCCCGACACGGTGCTCGGAGCAAACACAAGAGTGCAGCTGCATGAGCTCAATGAAATCGCTCGACACAGAGCCCTTGCGCAATTCATGCTTGACGGCGCGGATATTCCCTTTACGGACGGTGTTATCATCACTCCCGACTGCAAAATCGGAACGGACACGCAGATTTTACCCGGCACGATCATCAAACATGCCTGCGTAATCGGCAAAAACTGCACAATCGGCCCCCATTCTCTGCTTGACGATTGCAAAATCGGTGACAGCTGCATTGTAAACCGTGTGCAGGCTGAAAACAGCATCATCGAGGACGGTGCGGATTTAGGGCCTTTCATGCATGTGCGCCCGAATTCACACATCGGCAAAAATGTTCACTGCGGCAACTTTACTGAGATCAAAAACTCCGTAATCGGTGAAAAAACAAGTATCTCACACCTGACTTATATCGGTGATTCGGATGTAGGCAGCGGTGTCAATTTCGGCTGCGGCACAGTCACAAGCAATTACGACGGCCTCGCCAAGCACCGCACCGTAGTAGAGGACAATTGCTTTATCGGCTGCAATACGAACCTTATTGCTCCTGTTAAGGTCGGCCGGAATGCTTACACTGCAGCCGGTTCTACCATCACGCAGGATGTTCCGCCGATGCATCTTGCAATTGCAAGAGAAAGACAAATAAACAAGGAGGGCTGGGTCGAAAAGACCGGCCGTAAGAAATAAGAAATGGCTTTTTTTAAGAAAAAAACTGTAAGCGCCGACATGGCGGTCGGGAAGCCCGAATTCATCATTGTCGGACTCGGCAATCCCGGAAAGCAATATGAGCTGACACACCACAATGCAGGCTTTTTGTGCATGGATGTGCTGTGCAACAAGCTCGGTGTGCGTTGCGACAAGGTCAAATGGCAGGCCCTTGTGACCACAGCTCTCGTCAACGGACACCCCTGTCTGCTGATGCGTCCGCAGACCTACATGAATAATTCAGGCAATGCCATCAAGCAGGCAGCGGATTTTTACAAAATCCCACCCGAAAAAATCATTGTTTTGTTTGATGACATTTCCATTCCCTTCGGCACACTGCGTATTCGCAAAAAAGGCAGCGCCGGCGGTCACAACGGCATCAAGAGCATTATTTATCAGCTAGGCAGCGATCAGTTTCCGCGCATCAAGCTCGGAATCGGCGAACGCGCAAATGCCGATGATGACTTAAAGGATTATGTTTTGAGCAAATTCTCAAAAGAGCAATGCGAAGCCCTCAAAAAATCGTTTGAAAGAGCCGTCTGTGCACTGGAGCTCATGGTAGACGGTAATGTGGACGGGGCTATGAATCAATACAACGGATGAAAGGAGAATGTGAATGGACAGGCTGAAAACCGCACTCGGCACACTTTGCGCCGTGTTTGTAACTGTTCTTTTGCTTGCAGCATCCCTGTTGATGATCAACACCTTTGTGGGTGGTGAAGCAGGCTTCTTTTTCGAGCCGTCCTCCACATTGGGCGGCATTGCAAAAATTCTTGCACTGTTCTTCCCTTTTATTTTTATTTTTCTTTGCTTTTTACTCGGCCTCATTTTCGGAAAGCACAAGCTTCCCTTTGTTTTTGCGGGTGCTGTAGGTGTGCTTGGTGTGACCCATGTGCTCTCACCGTTCATCACACAGTTCATTTTCACGCAGACGGCAAGCAATGGCTTTGCCCGTTTTGTGCAGGCATTTTTTACAGTGCTTGCCATGCCTGCAGTGAGTGCACCCTATGCCTTCAATGAATCCGTTAATTTCTTTTTAACAGATTTTTCAGGCAGCCGTATCATGGTTTTTGCGGCCACCTTTTTAACCTTTTCCGCACCCGTTCTGCTGACTGCCGGCTTTTTGATCGGCAATGCGGCACAAAAAAAGCAATCCCTGCAAAAGGAGATTTCCGCATGAGTTGCTTTGCACGGCTTTTGCATGACTGTCCCGAATACAATGCAATTCGTAAGACAGTTGAAAAAAGAAAACTTCCCATGGGTGTTATCGGCTTGCCACCTGCACCGAAGGCACACCTGATTCATGCGCTTTGCGACGATACCGGCCGCAAGGCGTTTGTTGTCATGCCCGATGAAGCATCTGCCGTGAAGCTTTGTGCAGACCTTGTAACCTTCGGAACGCATGCCGTGCTGTACCCTGCCAGAGATTTCCGTTTTTACACCGCCGAAAGTGTTTCCCGTGAGCTTGAGCAAAAGCGCATCGGTGCGCTGACATCCTTTTTAAACAAGGAATGCGATGTGCTTGTTTTTTCAGCGGAAGCAGCCATTCAAAACACAATTCCGCCCCAAGAGCTCAGAAAACGCAGTCTGTGTCTGAAAAACGGGGTGCAGATTGAGCCGAAGGATATTCTGCTTGCACTTCTGAGCGCAGGCTACAGTGCAAGTGACCTTGTAGAGGGGCCCGGGCAGTTTGCTTCCCGTGGCGGACTGCTTGACTTTTTTCCGCCCGGCAGTGAAAATCCCATCCGTATTGAATTCTGGGGCGATGAAATCGATTCTCTGTCTTATTTTGATGCACAAAGCCAGCGCAGAGGCGAGCCTGCTGACGAAATCCGTATCACACCATCCACTGAGGTGCTGTACGATTCCAATGCTGCCTTCGGTGAAAAAATCGAAACATTGGCCAATTCCCTGCGAGGCAAAAGCAATGCAACGGCAAAAGAAAACCTGCTCAAGGATGCAGAGCTCCTCAAATCGGATGTTCGTCTTTCCTGTGCAGACAAATACCTGCCCATCGCCTACGAAAAAAGTGCAACCGTGCTTGATTACGCAGAGGATGCACTGCTGTTTGTGTGCGATTCGTTCAATGTAAAGGAAAAGGCAAATGCCGCTGTGAATCTGCTGCTTGAGGAAATCAAGGAGCTTTTCGAGGACGGCATTCTCTGCAAGGGTCTTGATGATTATTGCATTGACTTTAAAAAATTAACAGGCATTTTTGAGGAAAAGGGTGCCGTTTATTTTGACAACTTCACCCGTGGCAGCTTCGATACCCCCGTAAAAGAGTTAATTACCTTCAACTGCTCACAGGGCTCGGGCTGGGATGGCTCCTACCGTCTGCTGACCGAGGACATAGATCCCCTGCTGCACCGCGGCTATACCGTGGTTGTTTTTGCAGGCACGGACAAGGCCGCAGAGGGTATTTTTGATGAGCTTGAAAAAGACAACTACAAGGCCATTCTGCACCGCAAGCCGC
This sequence comes from Acutalibacteraceae bacterium, assembly GCA_045659125.1. Classification (GTDB taxonomy): domain Bacteria; phylum Bacillota; class Clostridia; order Oscillospirales; family Acutalibacteraceae; genus RUG806. Next base: position 2,896 of record JAZOWJ010000283.1, on the reverse strand, counting down.
CCGAGCTTCTGCAGAAGGGTAAAATCAATATTATTGCGGGGGCCATTTCCTACGGTATTGATTATCCCGGGGAAAAAATTCTTTTTGTCACCTACAGCCGTATGGCAGGCAAGGTGCAGAAAGCTGTTAAGGCACGCAAAAAAATAAACCCCAATGCATTCAACTCACTCGATGAGCTGCACAAGGGCGATTATGTGGTGCACGAAATCAACGGCATCGGCATTTTTGACGGCATTGAAAAGGTCGAAATGAACGGCTTTGTCAAGGATTACATCAAAATTCTGTATGCCAAAAACGATGTGCTGTTTGTACCTGTCACAAAGCTTGACCTTGTCAGCAAATACATAGGTCCCCACGAGGAGGACGGCAAGCGCACGGTCAGAATCAACCGTCTGGGCTCGCCCGAATGGATGAAAACCAAGGCCCGCGTCAAGGGTGCCGTCAAGGACATGGCAGAGCAGCTGGTCAAGCTTTATGCCAAGCGACAGAGCACACCCGGCTTTGCATTCTCACCCGACATTGACATGCAAAGTGATTTTGAGCGCCGTTTTGAATTTGACGAAACCGAGGATCAACTGCGCTGCATTTACGAAATCAAGGATGATATGCAGAAAACCTGTCCCATGGACAGATTGCTGTGCGGTGACGTCGGCTTCGGCAAAACGGAGGTTGCGCTGCGAGCTGCATTCAAATGTGCTGCAGACGGCAAGCAATGCGCCATTCTTGTGCCGACCACCATCCTCGCCTTACAGCACTACCGCACCATTTTAAGGCGCTTTGAGGGCTTCCCGATTTACGTGGACATGATTTCACGTTTCCGTACCCCGAAGCAGCAGGCTGAAATCAAGAAAAGGCTTGCCGCAGGCGGTATCGATATTCTTGTCGGCACCCACAAGCTGCTCGGCAAGGAAATCAAATTCCGTGATCTCGGTCTTTTGATTATTGACGAGGAGCAGCGCTTCGGTGTGGCTCAAAAGGAAAAGCTCAAGGAGCTGTTCCCCACCGTAGATGTGCTGACCCTTTCAGCAACCCCCATTCCGCGCACTCTCAACATGGCACTGACAGGCATCCGCGATATGTCTGTTATTGAAGAAGCACCGCTGGACCGCTTCCCTGTGCAGACATACGTCATGGAGCACGATATGGGCATTCTCGAGCAGGCCATTTCCAAAGAGCTTCGCCGTGGCGGTCAGGTATTTTATCTTTACAACAAGACAAGCGACATCACCGCACGAGCTGCACAGCTGCAGGAATTGTTCCCCGAAGCTGTGGTTGCCTACGGACACGGCAAAATGCCCGAGGAAACACTGTCTGATATATGGCGAAGAATGACCGAGGGTGAAATTGACATTCTTGTGTGCACCACCATCATTGAAACAGGGGTGGATGTTCCCAATGCAAACACTCTTATCATTGAGGATGCAGACCGCCTCGGTCTTGCACAGCTGCATCAGATCCGCGGCCGTGTGGGACGTTCCACAAGAAGAGCCAGTGCCTACCTTACCTTCCGTAAGGACAAGGAGCTGACCGAAATCGCAAGAAGACGACTGGATGCAATCCGCGAATACACGGAATTCGGCTCGGGCTTCCGCATTGCCATGCGTGACATGGAAATCCGCGGCACGGGCAATCTCATCGGTGCACAGCAGCACGGACATCTTGAATCGGTCGGTTATGATATGTTCATCAAGCTGTTGGCCGAGGCCATTGACGAGCAATCGGGCAATACCACGGTTGCAAAACGCGATTGTCAGGTGGATATTCAGCTCAATGCGCACATTCCCGATCTTTATATTTCTTCCTATCCGCAGCGCCTGGCGGCATACCGCCGCATTGCAGATATACGCACACAGGACGATGCACTCGATGTAACGGATGAATTCATCGATCGTTACGGTGAGCCACCCGAAAGTGTACTCGGACTTATCAAGGTCGCATTGCTAAAAAATGCCTGCGCAGACAAGGGCATTTTTGAAATCACCCAAAGAGGAAACAGCCTGCTGCTGTTTGTGGACAAAATTGAGCGTAATATGCTTGCAGCCCTTGCCGCACATCTGAAGGGCAGGGTCATGGCAAGCTCCGCAGGCAAAGCTTATTTCTCGGTCAAGCTGCACGACAGCGAAACCTCCATCCAATGCCTTGAGCAGATCGTGGCAGCGCTGGAAACAATAACAGCTGAATAAATGTAAAAACCGTCCCGAGGGACGGTTTTTTATTGTTATGTCTGCCAGAATTTACGGTCCAGGCTGCGATATTGCACGGCCTCAAAAATATGGTCTTCATTGAGCAGCTCTGCACCCTCAAGATCAGCAATGGTGCGTGCCACATGCAGCACCTTGTCATAGGCACGGGCGGAAAGATTGAGAGATTCAAACATTTCGCGCATCATGCGTTCACCTGCATCCGTAAGCACGCAGAATTGCCTTGTCTGCGCAGGGGTCATGCGGGCATTGGTCAGCGTGGAAGTGCCTGCAAAGCGTTCACGTTGGACAGCACGCACACGCTCCACACGTGCACGGATATCTGCGCTTGATTCACCGGGAGTATTGTCGCGCAGGTGCTTGTATTCCACAGGCTCAACCTCAATATGAATATCAATTCTGTCCAAAAGCGGACCTGAAACCTTGCCGATATAGCGCTCGGCGGCCTGCTTGGTGCAGGTGCACTGCTTTTGGGGATGCCCCTTGTAGCCGCAAGGACACGGATTCATGGCAGCAACAAGCATGACGCAGCTCGGATAAGTAAGTGTCCCGAATACACGTGAAATATGAATTTCGCCGTCCTCCAAGGGTTGGCGCATGATTTCCATTGACTGACGGGAAAACTCGGGCAGCTCATCGAGAAACAGCACGCCGTTATGTGCAAGCGAGATTTCACCAAGTCGGAGGCCAAGCGG
>JAZOWJ010000282.1:0-8776 GCA_045659125.1 Acutalibacteraceae bacterium | reverse complement strand
ATGTTTCAACATGATAATCCAATGTTCTGTATTGATCAAAAAAGTGGAGAAGCTTCAAAAAACCATCTTCAGCATTATCACAACCTATGCCGTTCAACAATTCATAAATATAAATATATGCAAAAGACAAGGAAGTTTTTTGAATATCACCTTTTTTGACCTTTGTTCGCCATGTAAAATAGCTGCGCAATTGCGCATCGCTCATGAAAGAATAAGTCGGATAAAAACGATGAAACTCAACCTGATGTTCATAATTATCTTCATGTAACTCCATAAACTTGGCTTGCTTATAGAAAATAACATTTTCAGCATCCCTGTAGGCATTTTTGGCAATCTCACGCATCTTCCTGTAAATCGGAGGAGTGAAATTTGCCATCTGAGAGGCTGTCATTAGAATCGGTTCATCACGATATATTTTTTGTGCAAGACTTTCCTTTTCATGCAATTTACTTTTTGACAAAACAGTATTTAATAAATCCTGCTCACTACCCATAATACACTCCTTCGTCAAAATCGAACATTTGTTTATATTATAACACCCCTTAAAAATTTTTCAAGGGTAAATTACGTTAAAATCCAATAATTTTTAACACACCCAAATTAAAAATCCTTACACTAAATAACTGTCAGATTGTCAAAATTTTCGCATATCATATATAAAAAACTTGCATGATGATTTTAAGTATGATATAATTAGCAAAAATTTCACAATATATAAATAGAGTTTTTTATAAAGAGGAGTTTAAGATGAGTAAAAAGAAGAATGAAGCAGTTGCAGCAGGCATACAACTGAATCTGAAAACCGTGCTGATGATCAGCATTCTTGCTGTTGCACTGGTTATTACGGCAGGAATTCTTTCTCATGCAATACCGCAGGGAGCTTACACAGAATCTGTCATTGTTGATGGTGTTGAAATTTTTGCACCTGATTCCTATGTTCAGCTTGAAGATCAGTCGCCTTTGGCGTGGTGGAAGATTCTTCTTTCACCGTTTCTTGCATTGAATCCTGCCAACGACTATTTTATGACAGGCATCATAATTGTTGTCTTTGTTGTCATAATCGGCGGCACTTTTCTGATTATTGATGAATGTGGTGTATTGAAATACATCATGGGGCTTGTTGTTGAGAAATTTGCAAACAAAAAGTATTTTCTTCTTGGTTTGATTGTTTTCATTTGCATGCTGCTCAGTTCAACAGCAGGCATTCTCGAAGAGGCAATCACACTTGTTCCTATAGCTGTTGCTATTTCATTGGCATTGGGTTGGGACTCTCTTGTCGGACTTGGCATGAGTCTGATTTCCATCGCATTCGGCTTTACCGCCGCAACCTTCAACCCCTTTAATGTTGTAACAATTCAAAAAATGGCAGGACTTGAAATCTATTCCGGCCTTGGCTTCAGAATCATTATTTTTCTTGTTGTTTATGCAATTCTGACTGCTTTTCTCATTTTGTATGCAAAACGCATAGAAAAAAATCCTCATAAATCACTTTCTTATGAAAGTGACTTACAGATGCGTGATAAATATCCGATTGACGCCTGCAATGACGCAATGAAAAATCCACGCATAGCAAAGGCAAGCAAAGCCTTCGGCATTTGCCTTGCAAGTGTATTTGCTTTGATCGCGCTCGATTTTGCACTTGATATGGGCGGTACCATTTCTTCAGCAGCAATGCCCGTTATGTTCGCTTTGGGAGCAATTTGTGCAGCCGTTTTTTCAGGTATGAGCAAAAAAGATTTCTTTAAGAATTTCGGCAAGGGGATCAAAACAATATTGCCGATTCTGCCTTTCTTTATACTCATTCTGGCAATTATTTATGTTTTGACAGAGGGACAGATTCTGCCGACAATTCTGCATTATGCATACACGCACATTCAAGGCCTGAATCCTTATATTTGCATACTCGTTATATTCTTTATCATCATGGCATTGGAATTTTTCATCGGCAGCGGCTCCATAAAAGCACTTCTCACAATGCCTGTTATTCTGCCGCTTGCAAATATGCTGGGCATTACGAGCCAAAGCGTTATTCTTTCCTTCTGCCTTGGTGACGGTTTTACAAACCTTTTATATCCGACCAGCGGTATTATGATTATTGCTATCGGAATGGTTGGAGTCACATACAGGAAATGGCTTAAATTCTCAGCACCATTGTTCATTGCCGAATTTGCAGCTTCAGTTGTTTTCATGATGCTGGCAATTGCATTCAATTATGCTTAAATCCTAAAAAGAAAATCTTGATAATAGCTTTTGAATGTTATATAATATGAACAATAAATGTAAGGAGTGTTGATTTATGTCCAATATTACTACATATATTGAAGAATTCGGCAATATTCCCTTTTCTGAGCTCCCTTATACTGATGGCGATGACTTTTCGCTGAATAATATTTTCTATATGCCACTTGAAAAAGTTGCGCCGTCAGAATTTGAAAAATTGCCGAAAACACTCGGACATTACTCCCAGGCTTTTTATGCACTTCACAATTATAAGATGGTTCCTGCAGGTCTTGTTTTGCCCAAACATATTTGTCGCAGACTTGTCAAAATGTCATCCAGCAGACGCTTTGCTGCAATCAAGCTGACCGGTGTTCGTTCAGTTCTTGATGAAAAAAATACTGTGCAGTTTGCAGCAGCTACATTCATATTGCCAAACAAGGTAAACATTATCGCTTATCGCGGCACGGATGATACTATTTTAGGATGGATTGAAGACTTTGACCTTCTTTTAAAAGGAAAAACAGGTTCGCACGACCTTGCAGTTCAATACCTTGAAGAAGCAGCTGCAAGCCTTGACGGTGATATTTACGTGACAGGCCATTCAAAAGGCGGACATCTTGCCTTATATGCAGCACTTCATTGCTCCGAAGAAACACGCAATCGCATTAAAAGAGTTTATAACAATGATGGTCCGGGATTTGCAGACGATACATACCTTGACAGCGAAGAATATAATCAGCTTCGCCCTGTGTATCGCCATTTCATTCCTGACAGCTCCTTGTTTGGCCTGATGCTCAAGCATGATAATGACTTCAAGGTTGTAAAAAGCAGTGTACCTTTTCTCGGACTTGTGCAGCATGACATCAGCACCTGGCAATTGAACGGAGCTGTACCTGTGCTTGCAAAGGATGTTACCGCAATCGGAAAGGTACAGGATGAAGCCTTTTACAATACAATTGAACAGGCAAGCAATGATGACATCAACGGCTTCCGAACTATTCTGAATGATACATTCATGTCAACGGAAACAGAAAATCTGACAGGCTTTGCAAAAAATATTGTAACTGCCGTCCCAAAGATGGTGGGCAATTATTTCGAGCACGATAAAGATACACGAAAGCATTTCTGGAAAGCAACAACCCTCATTCTTACTAACCTCAGAAAATCATCCGTTTCCGCTATCAAGGGTGAGCTTGTTTACCCAGTTGCAAGAAAGAAAAATAACGCATAAAATAATTCAGGTATACAACAATGACAATGGTTTTAATGACAGCACTCGGGGTCGGTCTTGCGACCGTCTTTGGTGCAATTCTCGGTTTTATTATCAAAAATCCGAGTCACAGACTCAATGATATCATTCTTGCATTTGCGGCCGGTGTTATGCTTGCAGCAGCCGTTTTCGGACTGATTGCGGAATCAATCGACCTCGGCGGCAAGAACGGCTTATTTATAACCGTTCTTGGCATATTTGCCGGTGCAGTATGCATGATTCTTGTAGACAAACTTCTTCCCCATCTTCACAATCTGTCCGGAAGTGAGCCTGAAGATCATCCGAAGAAAAATGCAAATATGAATAAAATTCTGCTTTTTGTGATTGCCATTGCAATTCACAATCTGCCCGAAGGCTTGGCTGCAGGTGTCGGTTTTGGTACAGGTAACACAGGACAGGCACTTAGCATTGCAGGCGGTATTGCACTGCAGAATATTCCGGAAGGAATGGTAATTATTGCACCGATGCTCGGTGTAGGAATCAAAAAACGCAAGGCATTCGTAATTGCTTTAATCACAGGCCTCATTGAAGTGGTCGGCACGCTAATCGGATATATCGGTGTTCATTTTTCAGAAGCAATTCTTCCCTTTGCACTTGCATTTGCAGGAGGCACCATGTTATATGCAACAAGCGATGAAATTATCCCCGAAACACATTCGCATGGCAACGAACGAGCAGCGACATTTTCTTTACTTGTAGGCTTTTGCGTAATGCTGCTGTTTGATGCATTGGTCGGAGCATAATAATTAAAGATAGCAGACACTAACATGTATCTGCTATCTTTTTTTATTTACTTTCATATTGCTTTTCATAAAACAATAATTTATAATCAACATGAAGGAGGTTTTTAAATGAAAAAATTCACAGCACTGATGCTTGTTATTCTTGCAATTATAACAAGCATTCCAATGTCCGCAAAAGCAGCATCAAATGACATCTTTTTTGCCACAGATGTTCATGGCAAAACAAGCAACCTGACCAACATACTCAAGGCAGTCAAAAAGAATACAGACATCGGAATTGTTGCCTTGGGTGGCGATTATGAGGTTTCCGTTTCCTCTCTGCAATCCTCGATTAAATCCGTATTCCCGAATGCAAAGATGTATTTCACCACAGGAAACCATGATAAATCAGGTAATGATTATCAGAAAACAGGTCAAGTTACAGTAAATGAACATTTTTCCTTGTACATGATCAGAGATGATGAATTCAAAAATTCAAGTACAGTTACCAATCTTTCAAATTATCTTAAAGGCTACAACAGTAATAATCAAACCGCAGGCAAGCCTTTATTTATTGTAGCACACAAGCCTTTGCATGCTGATCGCGGCGATAATACAAATGCCCATAATTATGCAAATCTTTTAAATGAATACGGCAAAAAAATGGACATTGTCTATGTGTGGGGTCACAATCATACGGTTGATAAAAATCTGTGGTATAAAACAATCGGAGATGAGCTTACACCGCAAGGCGGAAGCAAAATCAAGCTGACTTTCACCTACATGACAGCGGGATATGTCAAAGAAGGCTACGGCATGACTGCTCGCGTCAATAACGACAGCATTGTCATTCAAAGATATAACACAAGTGGAAAACACGAAGCACAGAAAACAATTAAAAGAATTGCACAAGCCTATAATTGTACAACAAACGGTCATCAGTATAGCAACAAAACATTTATGCCGACAATCAAAGCATATACCTTTAGCTGCCAAAAATGCAACAACACTTTTCATGAACGATTAGCCGGCGATTGCGACGGAGATGGCCTGATTAAGGCAAACGATGCACGATATGCACTTCGATGCAGTGTTGGTCTTGAAGAACCTGATCTGACAACCTTTGCAGCAGCTGATGCTGATAAAAACTCAGTTGTTAATGCCGCTGATGCAAGACTTATTTTACGTAAATCAGTGGAATTGCCGGATGAAGATGCTCTTTGGGAACCGATTCCTGTTGATAAAAACGGAAACAAAATTGCATAAAAAATGCAGGTGGGATTAAAAATATCCCACCTGTTTTTTTAATACTTATTTACTGAAAAAAGAGAGCTTGAGCAAGTGTTTTTACAACCTTAGTCAAACCTTCTTTACTGCTTGCAACACCATCGAGCACATCAGATGCAGTCTGAGTTCCTGAAAGAGAAGTATGCTGCAGAATGGAATCCACTGTTGCTTCCTGAATAACATAATCAATCAAAAAGTCAGTAACCTGCTGTGCATCGGCAACATAATATATTGCACCGTTTGTAAGTGTCTGTGTTGTTGCGCAAGCGGTCAAAGCGGCAACATCCATTGTCGGCAAATCAGCACTGTCTGTTTTAACAATCATCTGCAGCAGGCTGTCAAGAAGGGTGTTGAAATCTCCATCCAATTTGATGCCAAGCTCGCCGATCATTTCAACCAAAGACTGACCGAGATTAAACAAAAGTCCATCCTCATAACCCATAACAAGAGCTGCAAGCGGATTGAATTTTGCATCCATGCGCAAGCAACGCATTCCCTCAACGAGCGAACCACTTTCTACTGCATTTGCAAAATTCACAAGCAAGCTTGTGATGCTCTGCATAGGATCTGCACTGCCTGCAATTTTCTCAACCGCTGCAAAAACAGGCTGCAATATTCCCTTCCACATATCAGCAATATCAGTATATCCGAGATATTCATCGACAGAAGGATATTCGCCGTCAACAAGACCAAGCATATTAAACAACGGAATCAGACAGCTTTCATAGCCCGATTTTTCGGATTCATTGAAGATGTCTGCTGCATCCATATTGATCGGAATTGCATCAAAATCAAGCAGGACCTCAAGAACATTGACATTGACAACGCGTGTTTTGCTCTGAATGCAAACCTCAAGAACACCGCGAAGCCCCTTGCTCATTTCCGACATAACTGCAAAGAAGCTTTCCTCATCCGTAACACCCCAGACAATTGAATTCCAAAGTGTTGTTGTTGCCTGTTTTCCGTTTTCTTTTGTGTATGTAACTTCAGTGTCCATATAAGTCCAATCATCACCGACACTGTTAAGCACATCATTCAACGGCTTGCAGCTTCCGTCCTTATCAATACAAGTATAAGAATTTTCACCCAGCTGTTCTGCCAGAGAAGGACCGCTGTAGTAGAGATCAATCGTATGTGCAAACTCAAGCATGTTCAAATCTGTCAATGTCTGCTTGAGCAACGGATAAGCAAGCGACATAATCACATTGACAATGGCATCCGAATACACAAAGCCCTTCACTGTACCAAGAATGGATTCTATTGAAACACCACCGCCTGTTATATCAGAAACAAGATCAGATGCGGTTTCTCCCAGCTCGCCCATGGCACCGCCAAGACTGACATGTAATTCAACAACACCCTGATTTTTTCCTGAAACCTCTTTGACGGCATCTTTATTTGCAATTCCGACAGCACCACCGATTACAAGTGCAAACACAAGAACCGTGATGATGATGTTTCTCAAAAAAACTTTATTCATTTTACTTCCTCCGATGTGAAAGTTGTATATATAGTTTATTTAACCACATTTATTTGATTTATGCAAGTATAATTTTAATTATATTGCCGTATTGCAAAAAAGTTGCTAAAAAAAATATCTGCACGGCCATTTATCAACAACATTCGTTTTTTAATCAGAATGATACATCGCAGCAAATCGCGTAAGATCAGGACCGCCGGGGTGAATATCATATCCCTGCCAGCCGACTACCCTGTTTTCACATGGAATCACAAGCAAATTTTGTCCGCGCATTCCACCTTTACTGTATGAATCCCGAATTCCTGTCGGCGATAGCTCATATTGTCTTTCCAAAACAGTTTTCACCCAATCAGATGACACAATACGCTTGCCGCGGTAAACACCGTCATTCAGATAAACAGCACCGATTTTTATCATATCATCAACACGGATATAAAGACCTGTTGCTCCGATTGCGTGTCCCTGCGGACAGCAACTCCATGCTGCTTCACGGAATCCGAGCGGTTGAAAAATATTTTCCCAACAAAATGCACAAAGTGTTTTACCGGAGACTTTACTCACAATTCTTGAAAGAATATAATAACCGGCATCCTCATAGCGTCTTTCGGTATCAGGAGGACAAACCCATTTCTTGAGCATAATTTCCTTCAAATACTCAAAATCATACTTTGAAGCATCATGAACATCCGTATCAAAGCCACCTGGAAATCCGATTCTGTGACGCATCAGCATATCAATAGTTGTTTCATCCCAGTACGGATCATATCCGTCAGGGCATTCATCACTCAGAATTGCCGTAACTGTGTTGTCTGTTCGCAAAAGACCTCTGTCACACAAAATTCCGACAGCCGTCACAGTAAAAATCTTTGCAACCGAATACACATTCTGACAAGGATTATTTTCGCAAAGTTCAACCTTTTCCGGATCATTATCCCCTTTGATTTCTGCAATGCTGAAAACACGACCGTTATTCTCTTTGATATAATGTGCAAAAGCCTCAAGAAACAGACTCATCTAAATAACCTCTCAAGTTTAATTTATAACTATAAAATAGTGCTATGATTATAGCACATAATTTGCAGCAAATCAATAAATCCTTTGCTAAGAATCAGTTATGATACAATTCAATTTATGAGATAATGCAATAAAACTGACAGTTACTCTATATTGTACAAATTACATAAATTAGCTAATAAGAATAATAAAATTATTAAAAAAATTACAAGTAAATGTTGATTTTTGTTTTTAAAAGTAGTAATATAAAAGTGAAAAAATATGCTGAAATTAACACATCAAAAAATAGAGAGTAGACAAAGAAATGACGGATAAGGAACTCCGAAAACTCAGTAGATTAGAGCTTCTTGAACTCTTGTTGAGAGAAAGCAAGGAGAATAAAAGACTAAAGGAAGAGCTTGAAAAAATCAAGAAAGAGAACACCATCGGCAAAGCTACCGAACAGCTGAAAGAAACGGCAGTTCAATTTGACGCATCCCTTCAAAATGCTGATGCTTTGATTGTTGCATTACAAAAAATGATCTCGACACCCCCTGCACAAAACAGCCGAGCAGCAAACGGTCAAAACAGCAATGGCGCAACAGAAGCGGCTGCAAAAAAAGCGAACGATGCAGAGCTTTACAAACGAATCATGTTATTCTTTGCACGTAATATGAATTACCTGTCGCATCTTCCTGATGAGCTGCGCGAAGATGTTGCAAAACGTTTAACTGAACTCTTAAAGAAAAGGTAAATTACTTAATTTATCAGGAGCACATCGCAGATGTCCAAAAAAAAGAAAAA
>JAZOWJ010000281.1:0-13507 GCA_045659125.1 Acutalibacteraceae bacterium | reverse complement strand
GACATGGCTACGATCCGACTTAGCGGGTCAGCAGCAACGTTCAGGCCAACATGCTTCATAGCACAGGCAGAACGGACACCTGCAAGAGATGCGCCGAATGCTGCTTCCATAGCAACCTTTTCATTGGGTGCCCATTCGCAGTGCATTTCGTCATATTTTGCAGAAAATTCAGTGATTTCTGTGGACGGGGTGCCGGGGTAGCTGGAAACAACCTTTGCACCGGCTTCATAAATACCTCTGGCAACAGCTTCGTTGCCGATCATCAATTTTTTCATACCATATCCTCATTTTAATTAAAAATAATTAAAAAAATTATAAAACTTTTCTGTCAGCTTGTCAACTGATAATAAGCCGAAAACCGGCAGAAAACTCTGCCGGCGGCATTTTTTATTTCTGTTCAGCCATTGCCTTGAGTCTTTCAACAGCCTGCTCACGCATTTTGTATTTCAGAATCTTACCTGCAACATTCATCGGGAAGTCATCCATGAAGTGCACATAACGCGGAACCTTGTGCTTTGCCATGTGTGCATCAACAAACTTCTTCATTTCATCCTCTGTGCAGGATTCACCCTTGCGAAGAATGACACAAGCCATGATTTCTTCACCGAATCTGGCATCGGGAATACCGATAACCTGCACATCGTGCACCTTGGGGTTGGTGAGAATCAGCTCTTCGATTTCTCTCGGATAAATGTTTTCACCGCCACGGATAATCATATCCTTCAGACGGCCCGTGACTCTGAAGTAGCCTCTTTCATCTCTGCAGCAAAGGTCACCCGAGTGCAGCCAGCCGTCCTTGTCGATGGCTTCTGCGGTAGCCTTGGGCATTTTGTAGTAGCCCTTCATGACGTTGTAGCCACGGACTACGAATTCACCGTTGACACCGTCCGGTACATCCTCACCGGTAGCCGGGTCAATGTTTTTGCATTCGATGTAGGGGAATGCTTTACCGACGGTTTCAACACGGTCATCCAGCGGCTCGTTGATTTCACCCATGGTGCAGCCGGGGGATGCCTCCGTCAGGCCGTAAACACTGAGAATGCCTGTCATGTTCATTTCTGCAGCAGCCTTTCTCATCAGGTCTGCCGGACAGTTTGCACCGGCCATGATGCCGGTTCTCATGTAGGAGAAGTCCGTCTTTGCAAAGTCGGGATGCGTGAACATCAGGTTGAACATGGTAGGAACACCGTTAAAAACAGTGATGCGCTCATTGTTGATGCAGGCAAGCGAAGATTTTGGTGAGAAATAGGGAATGGGCATCATTGTGCTTCCGTGGGTAACGGATGCTGTCATGGAAAGCACCATACCGAAGCAGTGTACCATCGGAACCTGAATCATCATACGGTCAGCCGTGGACAGATCCATACGGTCACCGATGCACTTACCGTCATTGATGACATTGTAATGTGTCAGCATAACACCCTTGGGGAATCCTGTTGTTCCTGAGGTGTACTGCATGTTGCAAACGTCATGAATGTCAATTGCAGCAGCCATGCGGTTGACCTCATCCCGGCTGACAAGATCTGCTCTTGAGAGAGCCTCGTTCCATTCCAGACAGCCTTTCATGCGGAAGCCGATGGTGATGACATTGCGCAGGAAGGGAAGTCTTGCGGAGTGCATTTTTTCGCCGGGCTTGAGGCTTTCGAGCTCGGGACACAGTTCCTGAATGATTTCTTTATAGTTGGAATCCTTGAAGCCGTCAATCATAATCAGTGTGTGGGTATCAGACTGACGAAGAATGTATTCTGCTTCGTGGATTTTGTATGCGGTGTTCATGGGAATCAGAACTGCACCGATTTTGGTAACAGCCCAGAATGCAATATACCATTGCGGAAGGTTGGTTGCCCATGCCGTAACGTGTGTGCCTGCTTTGACACCCATGGAAATCAGCACACGTGCAAATTCATCCACATCATCACGGAACTGTGCATAGGTTCTTGTATAATCAAGGGTTGTGAATTTGAACATATACTGGTCAGGGAATTCTTCGACCATTTTGTCAAGCAGCTGCGGGAATGTGATATTGACAAGCGATTCCTTTTTCCATACGAACTTACCGGTATGGGTCTGGTTGTCATAAAGATGGCTCTTTGTCTTTCTTTCCTGCTCAAACAGGCTCATGCAGCTGACAAAGTGCGAGAAAATAACCGACGGATCCTGCAGCTCGGGCATCCATTCGGGATCCCATTCAAGGGAAATAAAGCCTGCATAATTGAGGGTGCGCAATGCATTGTGAATTTCATCAACAGGCAGTGTGCCTTCGCCGATAAGACAATACTGCAGTCCGTCTTCGGTTACTTCGGAATCCTTGAAATGAACATGCTTGATGTAAGCGCCGAGGTTTGTAACTGTCTGATCAGGTGCTTCCTTTGCATCTCTGAAGGTATGGTGCACATCCCACAGAACTGCAAGATTGTCACAGGCAAAGCGGTTGAGCATGGTGCACAGCTTCTTTGTGTCAGCATAAATACCTGCAGTTTCCATCAGCAGTGTGATGTTTGCCTGCTCTGCCATCGGAACAGCCTGCGTAAGATAAGTGAAAACAGCCTCATCTGCAGCCTCTTCATTTTCGGCATAAGGAGCATGAATGCGGATATAGGGAATCTTCAATGCGGTTGCATAGCGGATGCAGGAAGCCGTTTCTTCAAGGCTTTCCTGCAGCTTGTCTGCGTCAGCAATATTGCACAGTGCATCCAGACAGGGGATTGTAAGTTTATTTTCAATCAGGTTGCGAACAGTTGCTGCAGACATCTCAATGTTTGCAGGACCTGTTTTTTCGCTGAATTCAGGTGCGTTGATATCGTGAATCTCAATGCCGGAAAAACCTGCTTCAACAGCATTTGCAACAAACTCCTGCCATGTTGTGTTTTTCCAACCCTTGGTCGAAAAAGAAAGTTTCATCAGTTTTTCTCCTCCTCGTAAACAATCTTGTTGAGAGCATTGAGATAAGCGCGAATGGAAGCGCCTACAATGTCGGTGGAAATGCCGTTGCCGGAATACAGCTTGCCGTTTGCACGCAGACGGATGATTGCGTTACCGACGGAATCTCTGCCTTCGGTGATGGAACGGATGCGGAAATCATCGAGCTCATAGTGCACACCGATAATCTGTTCAATTGCCATGAATGCAGCATCGATGGGGCCATCACCCATGCTGATGCCCTGCATAAGTGTTCCGTTCTTTTCAATGGCGATGGTTGCTGTGGAAACGATATCGCTGCCGGAATTGCTCACAAAGCTTTTCATGCGGTACACGGGAGGCACCTGCATTGCTGCAGAAGCAACAATCGCATCCAATTCCTTCAGAGAAACATTTTTCTTTGCAGCAACGGTTTTGAAGGCTTCAAAGACTTTTGCATTATCATCATCGGAAAGGTCATAACCGAGCTTCTTGACTGCATTTGCAACGGTAGCCGAATCGTCGGAATTGGTGAGCAGAACACCGTTTGCAAAAATATCACTTTCTTCAGCCTTCTGCATCTGATCGAGTCTGTGACGGATAAAGCTGATGATCTGTGTTTCGGTTTTCTGCAGACCTGTGTGATCAAGGCCGCTTGTGACAGCGCAGGAATCACCGCGCAGTCTGAAGAGCTGTGCAATGCTCGAAAGGGCGGGTGCATCAAAGCCTGCAACAGCAGTTTTGATTTCATCTGCACCTGCACGCATGCTTGCTGCTGTGCAGGCGCATGCCATGTCCATTGCATTTGAGCAACGAATGCCCAGTGCGATGCCTTCGGGAATGGCAATGCTTGTAATGAAGGCTGCAAATTCATCGGGCATCATGGTGCCTGCGGTATCGCAAAGTGTAATTGTTTTTGCACCGGCGCTGACTGCTTTTTCGATTGCGGCTGCAAGGAAATCTGCTTCGCTGCGTGTTGCATCCTCTGCTACGAATTCAACATCGCTGCAAAGGGAAGCGCATTTTGCAACCAGCTCACCGATCATATCAAGAACTGCGCTGCTCTTTTTGTGGCAGAAATATTCCATCTGCACGGGAGAAACGGGAACACAAACCTGCAATCTTGCTTTGCTTGCATTCTTCATGGCACCCCAAGCAAGGTCAATTTCTTCAACAGAGTGACCTACAGGAAGCACCACGCAAGCCTTGCGGATGACTGCACAGACGGTTTTAACAAGAAGTGTATCCGTTTTTACATCATAAATTGCAGGCAGTTCAATGTAGTCAACACCCGCTTTTTCCAGTAGCTTTGCAATTTCCGTCTTTTCACGGAAGGTAAGGTTAATATCTCTCTTGCGGGAAGCGGCTTTGAGTGTTTCATCTGCAATTCTGATTCTTTTCATTGTGCTTAAAACTCCTTATGTGAAAATAAAAAATCGTCTTCGACGAATCAACCCCCCGTCCCCCAATCTTGGGGGCGAAAAGGTGTTTTTGTTCAATAAGCTTGCGTCATTCAATGAGCCGTAGGCGAATTATATGCAAATTGCTCACAACGCGAGCAATTTCCTATATAATAAAAAAAATCCCTGAGGTCAACAAGCCTCAGGGACGAATAATAATCCGCGGTACCACCCTAATTACCATTGCTATTGCAACGGTCTCTCAACAGGCTCCAACAAGCCCTTCGCCATGGTAACGGGGCGATCCGCAATTCCTTATGCACTCATACGAGGGTTAGGGAATTGAGCTCCGGAACGAGACCGAAACAATACTTCAATGTTGACTTGCAGCATCCGTCAACTCTCTGAAAAATCCGTACTGCCCGTAATTCCTTCACAGCCTTTATTGATTGTTGGAATTATAGCATATCAACTTAATAAAGTCAAGTATTTTTTCTTGACTTTTTTTATTAGTTATGTTATCATCCATGATATTATGGAATGCTTATGCGCACATAAACAACATAAATATGAAGCGCATTTTTTTGGAGGTAAATATGTACGACAAAGTGTCTACCGAGCTCAACTTTGTTGAGCGCGAAAAAAGAACGGAAAAGTTCTGGCGCGAAAATGACATTTTTCGCAAAAGCACCAAAATGCGTGAAGACTGCGGCTCTTATGTTTTCTATGACGGTCCGCCAACCGCAAACGGCAAGCCGCATATCGGTCACGTTCTGACTCGTGTTATCAAGGATATGATTCCGCGTTACCACACTATGAAAGGCGCTATGGTACCGCGTAAAGCAGGCTGGGATACACACGGTCTGCCCGTTGAGCTTGAGGTTGAAAAGCTTCTTGGCATTGACGGCAAGGAACAGATTGAAAATTACGGTATTGCTCCTTTCATTGAAAAGTGTAAGGAAAGCGTATGGAAATACAAGGGTATGTGGGAGGATTTCTCCGGCACTGTCGGCTTCTGGGCAGACATGGATGATCCTTATGTAACATATCACGATTCCTATATCGAATCCGAATGGTGGGCACTGCGTCAGATCTGGGACAAGGGTCTGCTTTACAAAGGCTTTAAGGTTGTTCCTTATTGCCCGCGCTGCGGCACACCGCTGTCTTCTCACGAAGTGGCACAGGGCTACAAGGATGTCAAGGAACGCTCTGCTGTTGTCCGTTTTAAGGTCATGGATGAGGATGCATACATCCTTGCATGGACAACCACTCCCTGGACTCTTCCTTCCAACGTTGCTCTTTGTGTACATCCTGAATATGATTATGTCAAAATCCGCAACGGTGAATTCGTTTACTATCTTGCCGAAGGTCTTCTGAGTGTTATCGAGGGTGATTATGAAATTCTCGAACGCATGAAGGGTAAGGACCTTGAATACAAGAAATATATGCCGCTGTTTGACTTCATTGAACGCCGTGATGATGCATACTTTGTCTGCTGTGATGAATATGTTACACTGACAGACGGTACCGGTGTTGTTCACCTTGCTCCGGCATTCGGTGAAGACGATAACCGTGTCGGCAGACGTTATAAGCTGCCTTTTGTTCAGCTTGTTGATGCCAAGGGCTGCATGACCAAGGAAACTCCCTGGGAAGGCACCTTCTGCAAGGATGCCGACAAGCAGGTTCTCATTTATCTTGAAACCGTCGGCAGACTTTTCTCTGCACCTGTATTTGAGCACAGCTATCCGCACTGCTGGCGCTGTGACACTCCGCTCATCTACTACGCCCGTGAAAGCTGGTATATTGAGATGTCCGCAGTCAGAGACCGTTTGATTGCAAACAACAAAACCATCAACTGGATTCCCGAAAGCAGCGGTACCGGCCGATTCGGCGACTGGCTTGAAAATGTACAGGACTGGGCACTTTCCAGAAACCGTTACTGGGGTACTCCTCTTAACATCTGGGAATGCTCCTGCGGCCACAGACATTGCATCGGCAGCATTGAAGAGCTCAAGTCTATGTCCGATAATTGTCCCGAAGATATCGAGCTGCATCGTCCTTATATCGATGCTGTTACCATTCGTTGCCCCGAATGCGGTGGCGAAATGAAGCGTGTTCCCGAGGTTATCGACTGCTGGTTTGACTCGGGTGCAATGCCCTTTGCACAGCACCACTATCCGTTTGAAAATAAGGACCTGTTTGAAAAGCAGTTCCCCGCAGACTTCATTTCCGAAGCTGTTGACCAGACCCGTGGCTGGTTCTATTCTTTGCTTGCTATTTCCACTCTGTTGTTTGACAAGGCTCCTTATAAGAACGTTATCGTTCTCGGTCTTGTGCAGGATGAAAACGGTCAGAAGATGTCCAAGTCCAAGGGCAATGCGGTTGACCCGTTTGATGCACTCGAAAAGTTCGGTGCGGATGCTATCCGTTGGTATTTCTACACCAACTCTGCTCCGTGGCTTCCCAACCGCTTCTATGACAAGGCTGTTGTGGAAGGACAGAGAAAGTTCATGGGCACTCTGTGGAATACCTATGCATTCTATGTTCTTTATGCAAATATCGACAATTTTGATCCCTCCAAGTATGAGCTTGACCTTGCCAAGCTGAGCGTTATCGACAAGTGGCTTCTTTCCAGACTCAATTCTACCGTTGCTGAGGTTGATAAGCAGCTTGGTAACTATGCAATTCCCGAAGCAGCACGTGCACTCGACAGCTTTGTTGATGAAATGAGCAACTGGTATGTCCGTCGTTGCCGTGAACGCTTCTGGTCCAAGGAAATGACCCAGGACAAGATCAACGCTTACATGACCCTTTACACCGCACTTGTTACCATCAGCAAGGCAGCTGCTCCCATGATTCCGTTTATGACGGAAGAAATCTACCGCAACCTTGTTTGCAACATTTATAAAGATGCTCCCGAAAGCATCCATCTCTGCGACTTCCCGACAGTGGATGAAAAGTTTATCGATGCAGATCTCGAAAAAGCAATGCAGCTTGTTCTGCAGATTGTTGTTCTCGGCAGAAGCGCAAGAAACGGTGCAAACCGCAAGAACAGACAGCCTCTGGCTCTGCTTTCCGTTGCATGCAACGAAACGCTCGATGAAACCTATCTTGAAATCATCCGTGATGAGCTCAATGTCAAGACTGTTGAATTCATCGACGATGCAGACGGACTGCTGACCTATGTGTTCAAGCCGCAGCTCAAGACTGTCGGCCCGAAATACGGCAGACAGCTCAATGATATCCGTAATGCCCTCGCTACCATCGACGGCAATGCAGCAAAGCGTGAGCTTGATGCAAACGGCATGATCGTTCTTGACCTTGCAAGCGGCAGAGTTGAACTGACCGTGGATGATCTTCTCATTTCCTGCTCGCAGAAGGAAGGAACATTCTCTCTGTCTGACAACGGAGTTACCGTATCTCTTGACACCAACCTTACCGATGCTCTTATCGAAGAAGGCCATGTCAATGAAATCATCAGCAAGGTGCAGACCATGCGTAAGGAAGCAGGCTTTGAAGTGACCGACCATATCCGTGTTACCTTTGAAGCTTCCGAAACCATGACTGCATTGCTTCTTGCAAATGCTGACCGTATTGCAAAGGTTGCTCTTGCCGATTCCGTAGCAGCTGCAGCACCTGCAGGTTATGTCAAGGCATGGGATATCAACGGCGAAGAAATCAACTTCGGCGTCGAAAAAATCTGAATTTATTAAAGGGGATGTGAATGCATCCCCTTGCTTTTTAGGAGGATATTATGACAGATTTTACCCCTGTATTCAGAATGATTGTCACAAGCGACATTCACATTCAAAAGGACGATTGTCAGATCGAAAGATACCGCAAGGGCATGCAGCTTGCTTATGATTATGCAAAAGCGCAGGCTTATGACAAGATCGATGCATTCTTCGCTGTCGGCGACTTTGCAAACAGCGGCTCGGAGTGGGAAATGCTGACCTTCCGTGATCTGATGGATGAATGCCTGTCACCCGAAACCGAAAGAACCCTCATGCTTGCAAGTCATGAATTCAAAACGGATGGTCAACAAGGCGCTTATGACAGACTTCATACTATTTATAATATGGAACCCGATACCCATAAGATTTTCAAGGGCTTTCATTGCATTTCCGTTTCCACCGAGGACGGCTGCCGTTTCAGGGAAGGTAAACAGAATTGGCTTCGTGAGGAGCTGAAAAAGGCAGCTGCCGATGCGCCGAAAAAGCCGATTTTTGTGTTCCAGCATCCGCATGTCACTGACACCGTTGCAGGCTCCATCAATTGGGGTGAGGATGACCTGACTGCTATTATGATGGATTATCCGCAGATTATCGACTTTTCCGGTCATTCCCATGCGCCGATCAATGATCCCCGCAGTATTCATCAGCGTCATTTTACCTGCCTCGGTACAGGCTCGTTCAGCTATTTTGAACTCGATGAATTTGATAAGATTTACGGCACCATTCCACCCGATTGTGACGAACAGGCACAGTATCTGATCGTCGAGGTCAGTGCCGAAGGCGCTGTGCTTATTAAATCTGTTGATGTGCTGACCGGCAATTTCTTCCCTTGCGATCGTTTGATTGAAACACCTTGGGAGCCTGAATCTTTTGTTTACACCGATGCACGTTACATGACAACCGTTAAGCCTTATTTTGCAGACGATGCAAAAGTGGAATATGAAAAAACGGAAGACGGTCTTTGCATTCGTTTTACACAGGCAAAGATAGATGAAGACATGGTGGATGATTATATCATCCGCTTGCGCAATAAAAAAGACGGCACTGTCGCAAAACAGGCCGCCGTTTGGTCTTCTTATTACATTTATAATATGCCCGAAACCTGCTCAGTCACATTCAAAAATGTGGAAGCAGGGGAGTATATTGCAGAAATCTTTGCACAGGGCTTTTGGAAAAACCGCAGTGTCAAGCCCTTGATTGCAGAGATTACGGTTGATTGAAGAAATTAATAATTTCTTCCTTTTTGGCTTTGAATGATCCTTGAATCATGGTCGGCTGACCACCGCCTCTGCCGTTCAAAGCCAAATTGATTTCCTTTGATTTTGCACGCAGATCAACTGTTTTTGATGCGATGATATAGGAATAACCTGCTTCGTCATTACCGTTGCAAACGCACATCATCTGACCGCATTTTTCAAGGCAAAGATTGCAAAGTGCACGCATATCGTCTGCCTTTGCATCCTGCGTAAATAAAACAACGGAACCGTCTGTCTGTTCGATTGTGTCGGCAAGCAGGCGGTTGCATTTTGTCTGCAAAGCTGCGATTTCACGCTTAAGTGCAACAATATCATCCTGCAGGCGTTCCACACCCTGCGGTGTTTCAACTGCTCTTGCTGAAAGCATCGCCGAAACCTTGCGGTTGCAGTTATAATGCACGCGCAGGTGCTCAAATGCGTCCAATCCGCAAATAAGAGTGATTCTTGTTCCTCCTCTGTGCGGCATGCAGTCAAGGATTTTAAGCAGGCCAACCTCTCCCGTGCTGTCTACATGCGGTGCACAGCAGGCACAAAGGTCAATGCCGTCAATTTCAACAAGACGCACATCCTCGGTCAATTCCAGCTTTGAGCGATAATCTAGGCTTTCAAGCTCTTGTGAAGTCGGAAAAATGCAATTGACCGCCACATTTTTTGCAATCACACGGTTGCATTCATCTTCAATTTCTTTGAGCTGCTCAGCATTGAGCACACCGTCAAAATCGACCGTCATGCAATCGTCTGCCATGTGAAAGCCAACATTTGTGTAACCGTAAGCCGCATGAACGACTCCGGAGAAAATATGCTCACCGGTGTGATTCTGCATTCTGCGGAATCTTTGCTCTTCGTTGAGCGCACCATGCACGGTTGCGCCGACAACAAGAGGCTTGTCTGTGGTGTGGGTGATTATGCCGTTTTTCTCCTGCACATCCAGCACATTCGCTTCGTCAATTATGCCTGTATCAGCCTTTTGACCGCCACCCTCAGGGAAGAATGCCGTTTTATCGAGTACACACAAAAACTGTTCACCCTTCTGTTCGCAGGACAGCACAGTTGCGGTGAAAGTATATAATTTACTGTTTTTATAATAAAGTTTTTCTGTCATTGTTTTCACCTGTTGACATAAAAAGAATTTTGCGTTAAAATAGGCGCGGTGATAATTTATGAGAATGAGAAGAATTAAAAATCATGACGAACGCAAGGAAGCCTGCCTTGCCAGAATGCTGTATGTTGCAAAAACGGACGAGGATTACAGAGAAATCGTCAAAAGGAAAGAGTTGCTCGATTATAAGGCCATTTTCGGCAATGATAATCCTGTTGAAATGGAAATCGGTTGCGGCAAGGGCAGATTTGTGCTTGAGCTTGCAAAGCGCAATCCCGATGTCAATTACATTGCGGTCGAAGTCAACAGCAATGTTATCATTGAAGCCTGCGAAGCCGTTATGGAAGAAAATGTGCCGAATATTTACTTCATGCGTTGCGGTGCGGAGTTGCTTGAAAAATACATTCCGCAGGGAAGCATTCAGCGTATTTATCTGAACCATTCCTGTCCGTTCCCCAAGAATCGCTATGAAAACCGCAGACTTACCAATCTGAAGTTCATGCCGATTTATTCGCATTGCCTTGTTGCAAACGGCGAAATTCATCAGAAAACGGACAATATGCACTTTTTTGAGTATTCCATTGAGCAGTTCTCTGCTTACGGTGTGAAACTTAAAAACATCTCACTCGATTTGCATAATTCAGGCTTTGAGGGCAATATTATTACCGAATATGAAGCCAAATTCCTGCGTAAAAACATGCCCATCTACCGTCTGGAAGCAGTCTTCAATCACAACACCTGAAAAATATAGAATTTTAAGTACGAGGTCTCCGGAACACCCCACAAAATGGGATGATCGGGGGCCTGTTGTCTTGCTTCGACCTGTAAAAGTGACACACCTGCATCATGAGCTGCTTCTCTGAGCATTTTGCAGAACAGGTCCTCGGGCATAAAGTGAGAGCATGAGCAGGTTGCCAGGAATCCGCCACGGGGAAGAAGATGCATGGCTCTGCGGTTGATTTCCTTGTAGCCTCTGAATGCACTTTGCACAGTTGAACCGCTTTTGGTGAAAGCAGGAGGATCGAGAATAATATAGTCGAACGGCTTTTTCTTTTCATTGTCAAGCTCGGTCAGGAAGTCAAAAACATCCACCGTCTTTGTCTGCATATTGGTAAGACCGTTGAGTGCAATATTTCTGTTTGCTGTTGCAATGGCATCGGCAGAAATGTCGAGTGCTGTAACACTTGCAGCCCCAGCCTTTGCGCAGTTGAGTGCAAACGAGCCTGTATGGGTAAAGCAATCAAGCACATTTTTGCCTTTTGCAATTTTTGCAGCTGCACGGCGGTTGTATTTCTGATCCAGGAAAAAGCCTGTTTTTTGACCGTTTTCAAAATCAACCTCATACAGCACACCGTTTTCATTGATGATAACCTTGTTATCTTCCTTTGTTCCGAGGTCATCAGCCGCCACGTAGCCTTTGCCTTGCGACAGCCCTTCTTTTTCACGCACGGCAACATCGTTTCTTTCAAAAATGGCGGAAACTGTGAAGCCTGCATTGCGAAGCTCTGTTTTCAGTGCATTGAACAGAATCGGCTTTCTCAGCTCCATTCCGTAGGACATTGTCTGGGTCACAAGCACATCTCCGAATTTGTCGCAGATGAAACCGGGAAGTCCGTCCGAATCGCCGAAAATCACACGGAAGCAATCAGTGTCATCTCCCATAACAGAGAGTCTGTATTGCAGGGCATAGCGGATTCTTCTCTGAAAAAATGCTTCATCAAAACGGTCATTTGCATTTTTAGACAGAATGCGAACTAAAATTTTGGAGTTTGCGTTGTAAAGTCCCGAACCGAGATAGGTGCCTTTTTCTGTGACAGCATCCACGATATCGCCATTCTGCACATCGCCGAATACAGAAATTGTATCTGAGCCGTAGATCCACGGATGACCGTTTTGTACCTGCAATGCACCTTTTTTGCTGACTGTTACAACGGGATAGCTTCTGTTGTTTTTCATTTCTGTCCGACCGCCTGTCTGCTGCCTGTAACAGAAGCCTGTGCTGTCAGATTGCCTTCGTCATCGGTGATATCAATGCGATAGAAGCAGATGTTTCTGCCGATTTTCAGCGGAACAGCCGTGGCATGCAGTGTGCCTGCACGGGTAGCCTTGAGAAATGTGATGCTGCTTTCAAAGGACATTGCAATGTATTCGCCGGAGTTGTTTGCAGCAGCTGCAAAGCAGAGGTCAGCAAGAGTGAAAATTGCACCGCCCATAACCGTGCCGTTTGCATTCAGGTGTTGTTTTGTAATCTGCATGGAACAGACTGCTGTATCCGGGCCGATTTCGTCAATCACAATGCCTGTCTGTTCGGTTGCATAGCGGTCCTTTGCCATAATCATACGGATTTGTTCAAGTGTAAGCATAATTATTACCTCATTGAAAGAAAGCGTCGCAAATAATGCGGCGCTTTCATAAATTTTATTCGCAGTAGTTGTAGCCGAATTCGATACCCTTCAGGTTTCCTTCGATCAGATGCTGCTTGGTGGGCGGAACAATCTTTTCGATAACCTTCTCAGCAAGCTCGTAAGGCATGACATTGCTTGTCTTCAGCAGGTAGCCGAGCATAATCATGTTTGCGGAAAGACCTGTATCACGGGCAAGCTTGGTGGCAGGAATATAGAAAGCCTTAACATCTTCTCTTGCGATTTTTCTTTCAATCAGAGAGGAGTCAATGTAGATGCTGCCGTCCTTTTCAACTGCGGGCTCAAACTTGTCCAGAGAGGGAAGATTGAGGGCGATGAGAATGTCGGGATGGTCAACAACAGGAGATCCGATGGGTTCATCACTCAGTGTGACGCCACAGTTGGAGGTGCCGCCGCGGACCTCAGGACCGTAGCTGGGCATCCAGCAAACCTCACGGTCTTCAATCAGACCTGCATAAGCAAGGAATTTTCCGATGAACAGAACACCCTGTCCGCCGAAACCAGCAATCAGGAGTTTGGTTGTCATAATTATTCTTCCTCCTTTGCAAACTTGTCTTTATAGACACCGAGCGGATAGTAAGGCATAACGGTGTTTTCAAGTCTTTCAAGAGCCTTGGTGGGTTCAAGTGACCAATAGGTCGGGCAAGCGGAAAGAACTTCAATCAGGGAGAAGCCTTTGCCTTCCATCTGATTCTGG
>JAZOWJ010000280.1:0-7690 GCA_045659125.1 Acutalibacteraceae bacterium | reverse complement strand
GTGTGATATCATTCGCCCCATCGGGGCGTATATCATTTTATGGTTTATGCAATAAACCATAATTTACTACCATTAAACCAACGAAAGTGAGGATGTACCCCATGAAAAAACTGCTTGTTGTTTTACTCAGCGTTCTTATGTTTTCATTCTGTCTCCTCAGCGCACAAGCAAGCACCTTACCTGCCGAAGCCGTGATTGTGATCGGCGAAAACGCAAGCGAAACCGACAAATATGCCGCAGCCATGCTGCAGGATTACCTGAAGCAGGGCGGACTCGAGCTGCCGATTGTAACGAACAATGCCGAAACGGAAGCTTTTGAAATCCGCATCGGGGAGGCAGGTCGCACAAAGCCTGCACTGCGCAGTGCAACCGACGGTGCCTACCGCATTGAAAGCACGGACGGTGCGATTGAAATTGTCGGTGCAGGCAACCGCGGCACCATTTACGGCACTTATGCATTCCTTGAAAAGCTGTGCGGCTTTCATTGGTATGCCGTTGATGTCACCGTTATTCCCGATATGTCGGAGCTCGAGCTGCCCGATGATATTCTCATTGAATACGAACCTGCCTTTGAATACACCGACACCGACTGGCTGAGCCCCCGTAACGATCAGTATTCCCTTGCAAACGGTCTTAACGGCGGCCCTTATCGCACGCTGACCGCCGAACAGGGCGGCACGGTGGACTATATTTCCAACTTCTGCCACACCCTTGCCACGCAATTCTGCTCTGCCGACACCTATTTTGCAGAGCATCCCGAATATTTTGCGCTGCACAACGGGCTTCGCACCCCCAAGCAGCTCTGTCTTTCAAACGAAAGGGTTGTTGAAATTGTTAAAAATGAGGTTTTTGCGATTCTCAATGAAAAGCATGATCCCACCGCAGCCGTGCAGATTGTGTCGCTGACCCAACATGACAACCAGGAATACTGCGAATGCGATGCCTGCAAGGCCGTTGACGAGGCAAACGGCTCTCCCTCGGGCTCAATGATTACCTTTGTTAACAAAATTGCCGCAGCCGTCAAGGATGCAGGATACGACAACATCGCCATCGACACCTTTGCCTATCAGTACACCCGCAAGGCACCCACGCAGGTCAAGCCGCTTGACAACGTCATCGTGCGCCTTTGCACCATCGAATGCTGCTTCTCGCATCCGCTGAACGATGCATCCTGTGAGCAGAATGCTGCACTCAAGGCAGACCTTGAAAACTGGAACGAAATCTGCGACCGCATCTATGTGTGGGACTATGCCACCAACTATGCTTACACCCTCGGCATTTTCCCCGATTTCGGCGTTCTGCAGAGCAATATGCAGTTCTTCCGTGACCACGGTGTGAAGGGTGTTTACGAGGAAGGCAACTATTACATGGCAAACTGCAACACCGAATTCGGTGACCTGCGTGCATATCTGCTTGCAAAGCTGCTGCAGGATCCCGACTGCAGACTTGCAGCCGAAGCCGAGGGCTTCCTGAATGCTTATTACGGTGAGGGCGGCAAGGACATCCTCAACTTCCTTGCCCTGATTACCGAAAACAGTGCAAAAACGCACCACCCCATTTATGTGAGCATGGCAAACACTCTGTCGCTGACCAAGGACGAGGTTGCACAGTGCGATGCATGGTGGGCAAATGCAAAGCAAGTCACAACCGATACCGCAGCGCTTGCGCGCATTGAGCGCAGCGAGCTTTGCTGGCGCTTCTGGAAGGCCTGCAACAAAGAAAGCGAGTTTTCGGGGCTTGCCTTCAAAGAAAATCGTCAGCTCTATCTTGACATGCTTGCCGTCGGCACAATCCAATACAGCGAGGGCAACAGCACCTTTGCACAGCTGAACCCCATCACCACCTATCTCACGCCGTCAGGCTGGAATAAAACCGCAGGCAATCCGATTGCCGATCTGATTGCAGGCATATTCTATGCAGCCGTTTTAATCATGGCGCTGGTGCTTTTCATCACGGCCATCAAAACCAAAAAATATATGTACGTTGCCCACCTGCCCGTTCTGGCGGTGTTCATTGAGATTGTGCTGTGGAACCGCAGAGCCTACCTTGCATGGGTTGACCTGGACGAATTTGCACTCACCGTTGTGCTGTTCACCGCAGCCTTTGCATTCATCGGTGCCGCCGCCTCCCTTGCAAAGGACAAAAGCAAAATCAAAGCGCTCGTCTCGTCCTTGCTCGGCGGTGCAGCCTTCTCTGCAGCCTATTTCCCTGCTGCTTACATTGTCAACCTCACCCTCAACAAGGGCAATCACCTTGCCATTTCCATTGCAATCATTCTTTACAGCACGGTGCTGCTTACCATGCTTGTGATTACACAGCTTCGCCTGAAAAAGGCAAAATAAAAGGAAAAATTAAAAACAGGAAAGGAGGCCATTGCGTTGGCACTGCTTTGCACACTTATGTTTCTTGCGTTTCCGTCTGTCATCATTTTTGCAAGCACAAAAATAAAGCTGCTCGAAAAAATCGGCGTTGTGCTTTTGTGCTATCTGGTCGGTATGCTTGTCGGCAATCTCGGCATTCTGCCCGACAGCTTCACCACTCCTGCAGCAGACGGCGGCGACAGTGTTTTAAATCTTTTGCAAAGCATTTCCATCTGCATCGGTCTTCCCCTGGTTTTGTTTTCGCTCGACATCAGATCCTTTTTCAAAACCGCCAAAAAAGGCATGCTGTGCATGGCATGTGCATGCCTTTGTGTGGTGGCGGTCACCCTTGCTCTGCACCTTATTTTCCGCACCACCACCCCCGAAAGTGCACAATATGCCGCAGGTGCTGTCGCCGTTTACACGGGCGGCACGGTCAACTTCGGTGCATTGCGCAACTCCATCGGCATTTCGCACACCGATTATATTCTTTTCAACACCTACGATTCCATTGTTTCGGTGGTCTACATTTTCTTCATGTCCACCGTGGGAAGACGCTTTTTCACCAAGGTAATGCGCCTTCGTGCATTCAATAAAAACGAAAAAAACAGCTTGCAGCTCGACAGCTCCGTTGTTGACGAATCTGTTCACGCATACAAAACCCTGCTCAACAAAAAATACATTCCCGGGCTTCTCGGTGCATCGGGACTTTCCGTACTCATTTTCGGCGTGTCTTATGCACTGAACCTGCTCGTTTCCCGTTTTGACCCATCACTGGGCATGACGGTGATGATGCTTTCCATCACCACACTCGGCATCACGTTTTCGTTTGTGCCGAAAATACGCAGCATTGCAAAATCGTTCCAGCTCGGCATGTATATCATCTATATTTTCTGTTTTTCCGTTGCCGCAAGTGCGGATTTCCGAAGCCTTATGCACTTCCATCTCCCCATTTTCTGCTATGTGTTCATCACCATTGCAGCAGGGATGCTGCTGCACGCACTCTTAAGCAAAATTTTTAAAATCGATGCCGACACCTTCATTGTCACCTCCGTTTCTGCCGTCTGCTCACCGCCGTTTGTGCCCGCCGTTGCGGCCGCACTCGGCAACCGTGAGGTTCTCGTTTCGGGACTTGCCACAGGCGTGGTCGGCTATGCGGTCGGCAACTATCTCGGCAATGCGGTCTACTGGCTTTATAATCTGATTTAAGGAGGTCTTTTGCGTGAAAACCATTCCCGAATACGGCAGGGACTACGATGAAATTCTGCGTGAACTCGATTCATATTCCGCAGAGGACCCTGCCTACAAGGACAAAAAAACATGGAGCCTTGTTTATTACAAGGACGAAGAATATACGCATTTCATTGCCGAAGCATACGAAAAATACATTTCCGCCAACGGACTCAATCCCACCGCATTCAAAAGCCTCAAACGCTTTGAAAACGACATCGTGGCCTTCACTGCAGAATTGCTGCATGCCGATGAGCACGCAGCAGGCTGTGTCACAAGCTGCGGCACGGAAAGCTGCATGCTTGCCGTAAAAACCTGGCGCGATTGGGGCAGGGCTGAAAAGGGTATCCGCCATCCCGAAATGATTGTGGCCGAAACCGCCCATGTGGCATGGTTCAAGGGTGCGCAATATTTCGGTGTGAAGGTGCACACCGTGCCCGTGGACAAGGATTACAGAATCGACCTCAAGGCAGTCAGAAGAAAAATCAACCGCAACACCGTCATGCTTCTCGGTTCGGCACCCGAATATCCGCACGGCATCATCGACGATATCTTTTCACTCGGTCAGCTGGGCAAAAAGCACAACATTCCTGTGCACGTGGATGCCTGCGTGGGCGGCTATCTGCTTCCCTTTATGAAAATGGCAGGGGCAGAGATTCCCGACTTTGACTTTGCCGTGGAGGGTGTGACAAGCATCTCTGCCGACATCCACAAATACGGCTTTGCTGCCAAGGGCTGCAGCTGCATTCTTTACAAAAACCTTGATTATTTCAAATATCAGTGCTATGTGCAGGCCGATTGGCCGGGCGGTCTGTTTGCATCCCCTGCCATGCTCGGCACCCGTCCGGGCGGTGCGTATGCGGCAGCATGGGCCGCCATGCAGGCAAACGGTGTGCAGGGCTATGTGGAAATGGCAAAGCAGACCATGGAAAACGCAGACCGCATCCGCAATGGAATTGCCGAAATTGAAGAATTGGAAATCATCGGCAATCCCGTTTGCTCACTCGTAGCCTATCGCTCCAAGGACCCTTACAATGTCAACATTTTTGCAGTGGGTGACGAAATGCAGAAAAAGGGCTGGCATATCGACAGACTGCAGCACCCCGATGCCCTGCATGCCATGATTACCTGCTCACACACGGATGTGATTGATTCCTATCTTGCCGACCTGCGCGAGGCTGTGCAGGCAGTGAAAGGAAAGCCTGCGCTTGCCCTGCAGGGAGAAGCCGCAACCTATTCCACAGTCGGACACATTCCGTTGAAGAAAATGGTGCAAAAATCGGTGCTCGATATTTTTTCGCAGTCCTACGAGATTTCCAAAGGGCTCATTGACCTGTCGGATTCGTCACAGGTCACAGGCGGCGGAGCAACGGATAAAATTATCAACAAGCTTGTTATGAAAGATATAAAATCCCCCGGCTTTGCAAAAAAGCTCATCACGGGAGCCAAGGTGGCAGGCAGTGTTGCCGCATCGCTTGCCGCCACGGGTATTACAACCGCTGTTGTTAAAAAAATCAAGAAATAACAGGAGGATTTCACATGGGCGAACAGATACTTTTTGTTTTTCTCAGCATCATCGCAGTGGCCTACGGCTGGGGCATGCGCGGAAGCATACTCGGCGGTGAAAAGGGCGCCATGCTGCCCGGTGCATTCATCGGTCTTCTCATTGCTCGATTTTCAGGCATTCCTGCCTTGCAGGAAAACTGGTTCATCCTGACCGCAGCAGGAGCTACAGGCTTCTACCTCGGCGGCTGCCAGACCTACGGTGAAACACTCGGCCTGACCTTCGGCGGCTTCGGCACAGAGGGCTTTGCAAGGGGACTTGCAGGTGTTGCCGTCAAGGGCTTCACATGGTTTGGGCTGTCGGCAGAAATCATCGGCATCAGCATTGTGGCAGGCGGTGAGGTTTATTCTTATGCGGACCTGATTTTCAGCTTCCTTGCAACCATCCCTGCCTACATCATCGGCAGAGCCCTGCTCAATCGTCCGCACAAGCCCGAAAAAAACATTTTCCCGAAGCTGTATTTTTCAAAGACCCGTCCCGAATGGTGGGGCGGCACCCTGTTTGTGTTCCTTGTTTTCCTGATTCTCAACCTTGTGCGCGGTGATTATTTCACTGCCATTTATGCACCGATGGTCGGCATGGTTGCGGCCTTCGGCTGGGTGATTGCGCAAATTGTGCACGTTTACACCCATCCGAACATGAAGCTTAAGAACGGAAAATACCTGCTTGGCAAATTGCAGGAAAAGCACTTTGTTGATTCCTGGAAATTCATGGAATGCTTACTCGGCGGCTTCGGCGGTCTTGCCATGTCGGCAGGCTTCCTGCTGCTCAAGGGCTTTTTGCCCTACACGGCAGAATCGACGATTTATTACACACCGTTTGCGGAATATGACGTGCAGATGAGCATTGCATGGACAGTGCTGTTCCTGATCAATGCACTGCATATCATCGTTGAGCCCATTCCGAAAAAGAACAAGATTGAAGAGCTGTATCGTCTTGACTGGATCACCAAGGATGAGTATGACACCGCCATCCGGAAGCTCGGCACACCGCCGTTTTTAATGAAGCACCGACCGACCTTTGTTTCAATTTTTGAGGGTGCGGACTTTATCATTCTCGGCTTTCTGCCGCCACTGCTCGGCATGCTCGGCTCGTCACAGACCGCAAAGCTCAGCGCGGTGTTTGTGCTGTTCTGGGTGCTGACGGATGAAATCTGCTTCGAGCAGGTCATCTACCGCAAAACAAGATACATTTTCCGCGTGTGTATGCTCGCATTCAGCGCACTGCTTCTGGTCGGCGTGCACCTGAAAAGCGAATTTTTCACCCCGGGCATCACACTTCTGCTGTATGCGGTCAGCTATGAATTATTGCAATTCCTGTGGCAGCAAAGACCTGCCATCATCAAAATAAGAAAAGAAAAAACAGGCTCTCTCAAGGGCGCAATTCTGTCCTTCGGCGGCCAGCTGACCATGCAGGCCTTCTTTATTCCTGCCTGCATCATACTTGACATTGTTGCACTGACGATTATATGATTTTAATGCTCAACAAGCCCCGCGGGCTGATTACCGCCTGTCGGGATGATAAAAACCGAACCGTCATGGAATGCCTGCCCGAGCCATATAAGCATCTTCGCCCCGTCGGCAGGCTCGACAAGGAAACCGAGGGGCTGTTGCTGTTCACAGATGACGGCAAATTCACGCAGACACTTCTTGACCCTGCAAGCGAAATTGCAAAAACATACGCATTTCTGTGCTTCGGCCACCTGACCGACGATGGCATCAATGAACTGCAGAGCGGCACTTGTCTTTATGCCAACAACCGCCCTGCCAAGCCCTGCGAAATCATTTTGCAGCGCTATCTGACGGTTGCGGATGTGGGAAATCACATCAGTGAGCGCAGACGAGAGCACCACCTGAACAACCCCACAGGCAATGCTTCGCAAGGCATCATACGCATCACCGAGGGACAAAAGCACGAGGTCAGGCTCTTGCTTCGCACAGTGCGCTGTGCGGTGCTGTATTTAAAAAGATTATCCATCGGCAATTTAATGCTCGACAGCACGCTGGCCCCCGGCGAAAGCCGCCTGCTGACCGAAACCGAGGTGCAGCAGCTTCTGCAGCCTGCCCCTGCACTTTCTGCAGACACCTACCAACCGCTTTTACCCGAAATCAAGCTACCCTGAAAGGACTTTAAAAACATGGAATTCACACAGGACTGGATTATGCGACAAGTGCAGATGCTTGCACAGATGCTTGCTAAAATTTTGTTCGGCAAGGACACAACCGATTATATTATTGAAGACGAGGACGACCTCAACGGCACCGACCTTTTGTATAAGGCACTGTGTGCAAAGCTCGAAAAGGGCGATATCTGCGGTGCGGAGGACATTCTGTTTGAAGCACTCGAAAACGGCGGCAAGGAAAACCTGGAGGTTGCCATCGACTTTTATGCAAGGCTCAACAAAATGAGCGATGCTGAATTGGAAAACGCAAACTTCAGCCGCGAAGAAGTGGAAGAAGGCTTAAAAAATGCCACCGCCCTGTTCGGGCTGGAGGGAATACTGTGACAGACAAATTACGGTTTATTGCATAAACCA
>JAZOWJ010000279.1:0-2161 GCA_045659125.1 Acutalibacteraceae bacterium | reverse complement strand
CTTGGCTCACAGAACGACATGGCTACGATCCGACTTATGCTGACTCTTTTTGCAGTGCACGGCAGATTCAATCTGGATGTAAAATGTATCGGCGATACACATGTTGATGACCATCATACGGTTGAGGATGTCGGCATTTGTCTCGGCGAGGCTTTTACCAAAGCACTTGCAGATAAAAAAGGGATCACACGATACGGCTTCATGGCAGTTGCAATGGATGAAGCACTGCTTTTGTGTGCATTGGATATTTCAGGCAGAGCATCGCTCAATTACGGGCTGAGAATACCAACACAAAAGGTCGGCACATTTGACACGGAGCTGACACTTGAATTTTTTGAAGCATTTGTCAGAGCATGTCCGATGTCTTTGCATTTGAAACAGGAGGCCGGCAAAAACTCGCATCACATCATCGAGGGCGCATTCAAGGCCTTCGGCAGAGCTATGAAAATAGCTGTTAAAATTGACGAACAAACCAAAAACGAAATTCCGTCCAGCAAAGGAGTGTTATAATGACAGCCATTATTGATTACGGTGTAGGCAATCTTTATTCCCTGTGCAGCTCCTTTGCTTTTATCGGTGAAGAAGCATTTGTGACAAATGATCCTGAAAAGATCCGCTCGGCAGACAGATTGATTCTTCCCGGCGTCGGTGCTTTTGAGGATGCCGCAAAAAAGCTTTTCGCAAGCGGCCTCGTGGATGTTATCAAGGAAGAGGTTGCAAACGGCAAACCGCTGCTCGGTATTTGTCTGGGGATGCAGCTGCTTTTTGAAAAAAGCTTTGAATTCGGAGAACACAAAGGTCTTGGATTTTTAAAGGGCGAAATCCGACCGATTGCAGATGTGATTGATAAGGATCTGAAGATTCCGCACATCGGCTGGAACGGCCTTCATTTCCCGAAAGATAAAGAAAAGCATCCGCTTTTTGCTGACCTGAAAGAGAATGACTGCGTGTATTTTGTGCATTCATTCTATGCCGCAAACTGTGAAGACGGTGTGATTGCAACAACCGAATACAGCGCCGAACTGACAGCTGCAGCGGCACACAAAAACTGTTGCGGTGTGCAATTTCACCCTGAAAAAAGCGGTGAAATCGGCATGAAGATACTCAAAGCATTTTGCAAAATGTGAGGAAATAATATGCGCATTTATCCTGCTATTGATTTATATGAAAAACAAGTAGTCCGTCTTTACAAAGGTGACTACAATCAGATGACCGTTTACGGAAATGACCCAACGCGTGTTGCATTGTCTTTCAAAGAAGCCGGAGCTGAATACCTGCACTGTGTTGACCTGGAAGGCGCGAAGGACGGAACAACCCCCAATCTTGAAGTTGTTGCAGATATTGTCAAAAATAGTGGCCTGAAAACAGAAATCGGTGGAGGAATCCGCAGTATTGATGTTATTGAAAAGTACCTTTCAGCAGGTGTTGACCGCGTCATTCTCGGCACGGCGGCAGTCACAAATCCTGATTTTCTGAAGGAAAGCCTGCGACTGTTTGGCGATAAGATTGCAGTTGGTGTTGATATAAAAGACAATTATGTTGCAATCAAAGGTTGGACAGAACAATCTGCACTCACCTGTGATGAATTCTTTGCACAGCTGCAAGAGCTTGGAGTTAAGACAGTTATCTGTACTGACATTTCCAAGGACGGTGCAATGAAAGGCACGAACATAGATCTTTATAAACACTTATCCGAAACCTACTCCATTGATCTTGTGGCATCAGGCGGTGTTTCGACGCCGGAGGATGTTAAAAAGCTCAACGATATGAACATCCACGGTGCAATTCTCGGCAAGGCATTGTATACAGGTGCCATTGACCTCAAGCAAGCAATTGCCGTTACGAAGGGAGAAACAGCATGATCACAAAAAGAATCATTCCCTGTCTTGATGTACGCGACGGCAGAGTAGTAAAAGGGGTTAATTTTGAAGGCATCCGCGATGTTTCATCGCCTGTTGCTCTTGCATCCTATTACAGTGAAGCTGGTGCAGACGAACTTGTTTTTTATGATATCACAGCCTCCTTTGAGGGAAGAGCCATCTTCACAGACATTCTCAAGCAAGCAGCTGCAAATGTTTTTATTCCGCTGACCGTTGGTGGCGGAATCAACACATTGGAGGATTTCGACAGAGTCCTCAAATGCGGTGCGGACAAGGTCAGC
>JAZOWJ010000278.1:0-3844 GCA_045659125.1 Acutalibacteraceae bacterium | reverse complement strand
AGGAGCGCTGTCCCTAGTACGAGAGGACCGGGATGGACGCACCGCTGGTGCATCGGTTGTCACGCCAGTGGCACGGCCGAGTAGCTATGTGCGGATTGGATAAACGCTGAAAGCATCTAAGCGTGAAGCCATCTCCAAGATGAGATCTCCCATGACTTAAGTCAGTAAGACCCCTCAAGGACTATGAGGTTGATAGGCTGCGTGTGTAAGCGTGGTGACACGTTCAGCTAAGCAGTACTAATAGGTCGAGGGCTTGACCTCTTGAACAGGTTCAAGTTTACAATACTTCCGCTTCATCCATTGTTCAGTTTTCAGGGTGTATCCCTAAAACAGTTTTTAACAGTCTTACTTAGTAAGGCTGTTTTTTTTGTTGTTTTCAGCT
This sequence comes from Acutalibacteraceae bacterium, assembly GCA_045659125.1. GTDB lineage: Bacteria > Bacillota > Clostridia > Oscillospirales > Acutalibacteraceae > RUG806. Next base: position 3,462 of record JAZOWJ010000278.1, on the reverse strand, counting down.
TTTGGTTGTAGTATAATTAAAAATGTAGGTGATTTTATGAATCAGGAACAGAATTATATCCAATGGATCCGCAGTAAGGTCGGGCAGGAGAAAATCTTTCTTGTGCATGCAGGCGGTTGCATTTTCAACGACCGTGGCGAAGTGCTGCTGCAACGGCGAGGAGATTGCAACCTGTGGGGTTTTCCGGGTGGTGCGTTGGAGCTTGGTGAAACACCCGAGCAGGCAGCGGTGCGTGAAGTGAAAGAAGAAACAGGACTTGACGTGCAGGTCGGCAAGCTTCTCGGAGTATATACGGACACGGATGCCATATGCCCGAATGGTGATCGATATCAGAGTGTTTGCATCGTCTATACACTTACTGTTGTTGGTGGTGACTTGTATTGTGATCATGATGAAACACTTGAACTTAAATATTTTCCTTTGGATGATCCACCGCAGCTGTTTTGCAAGCAGCACGAAGATATGTTGCAGGATTTAAGAGTGATGAGGGCGCAATCATGAAAAATATTTTAATCGTTGTGATTGGCAGTGTCGGCAATGAGCCGGAAGCTCTGCGGCAGGCGCTGGAATATTTCGGCTATTTTGTAGCTATAAAATACATAGGCAGACCGAAAGATTTTATTGCTGTGCTGGGCGGAGAAACGGTTTTTGACCCGGATTGCATTATTCTTTCCTGTCACGGCGAGGATGGTGAAATTATAATGCCTGTTCTTGGCGATGATGTATATGAACCAAATGAGCCGAGAGGGAATATGACCGCTTCGGATGTTGATACGTATCTGAATTTGCGGGGTAAATTGATTCTGAACTTGGGTTGCACAACAGGTGAAAAGGCCTTGGGTAAGGTTTTTTCAAAGCAAAATACCTATATTGCTTCCGATGATTACACCGAGGGGAATGCGGCATTGTATTTTGCCGTGACTTTGTTTTACGAGCTGTCCAAGGACGGTGTCAGTGTGGCGGAAGCGTTCAAAAAGGCAAAGTCCACAGACAGTGAAACACAGTTGTTTCAGATTTACAGTTGAAAAAAGGAGTAAAATGATGATCCGTTTGGCTGAAGAAAAGGATTTTTTGCAGTTGGCAGAAATGAAATGGGAGCATTCCGCCGAGGATGATGTGACCTATGGTGAAAGCAATATTGTAGGTGTCAACAAGCAGCAATTCATCGATGAATTCGTTGCATTTCTGAAAAATGATACGACCTATACCGTTTTTGTGATGGAGGAGGACGGGATTGTTATTTCTGCAATGTATGTTGCCATTGTCAACAAGGTGCCCAAGCCTAAGGTGAGCAATTATTGCCTTGCGTACCTTACCAATGTGCATACGCTCGAAGCTTATCGCAACAAGGGCTACGGCACGCAGCTTCTGACTTACATCAAAGACTATCTGAAAGAAAAGAACTGTGAAATGGTCATCGTCTGGCCGAGCAAAAATTCGGCTCGTTGGTATGAGCGCAACGGCTTCAACCCTGACAACAGCATGATGCAATATGATTTTTATAAACGGAAAAAGATGAGCAAATTGTTTTATCATGCTTCGCAGATTGGCGGGATTGAAGTGTTGGAGCCGAATGTGTCCAACCATAATGAACCGTTGCTATATTTCTCTGACAAGCGCGAAAATGTGCTTGTGTATCTGAGCAATGCAGTCGAAAAATATTGCCGGGAAACAGGATTTACGCACAGCGGCAAATGGCACAAGTGGGCAAGCTACGGCTTTGATGCGGACGGCATTCTGCAACTCGATGAATATTACCCCCGTGCGCTCGAGGAAACTTATAAAGGTGTTTCGGGATACATTTATTCCGCTGAATCGATCGGCGCAACAAAGAATATTCAGATTCCTAATGCCTTTGCAACAGAGCAAGCCGTGCCCGTGGTCGGAGTGGAATACATAGAAGATGCCTATGCGGAAATTATGAAAGCCGCAGAGGCAGGCTTGCTGAAACTGTGCAAATATGAAGAAGAAATGTGCGCATGGATCGAACCGGTAATCAAAGCCGAATATGCACAAGCGGCAAACGAGCCTGATTACAGGTATTTTTTGCAGGCGAAATTTCCATTTTTAGTGACTGACAACACCCGAAAATTCAGCGGCATTGCGCAGGAATATACCCAAAGCAGACCCGGGTATGCGGAAAAGCTGTTGGATTGTCTGTTTAAAAGCTACGGTTTTTCAGCTTCTTCGGTTGTTGCCGATGTCGGGTCGGGCACAGGCAAGTTTGCGAAACAGTTGCTTGAAAAGGGCTGCTTTGTGCTCGGTGTGGAGCCGAATGCGGATATGCGCAGTGTTGCCGAAACCGAGTTGAACGGTTATCAGAATTTCAAATCTGTCTGCGGCACGGCTGAAAACACCACTTTGCCTGACGCTTCGGTTGATTTTGTCACGGTTGCGCAGGCGTTTCATTGGTTTGATGCAGAGCGGTTCAAAGCAGAGTGTCTGCGGATTCTCAAGCCTGACGGAAAAGTTTGTCTGATCTGGAACACAAGAAAAGAAGATACACAAATCAATCGGCAATTATATAAGGTTTATTCCAAATTTTGCCCCGATTTCAAGGGCTTTCACGGCGGCACAAAAACACATGATGATCGCATCAGAGCTTTTTTCGATGATAAGTATTCATATCTGACCTTTGAAAATCCCTTGTGTTTTGATCGGGATAAGTTTATAAAACGCAGTCTGTCGAGTTCGTTTTCACTGAAAAAAGGGGATCGGAATTTTGATTCCTATAGTGCAGAGTTGCATGCACTGTTTGACAGATTTGAGGTTGACGGCATTGCACAAGTTGATAATCAGACCGTGTTATATGTCGGAAAAATACAAAAATAAGAGGAATGGATATATGTTTGATTCTGTTTTGCGGCTTGTGCAATCGGGTGTCGGGACGGCATATCCCTGTGCGGCAGCAGCAATCGGCAAGGGGCATACGGTGTTTGCACGACAATTTTACGGACAGCGACAGGAGCAACCGATGGAGCTTGATCTTACGGAAGATACACTGTTTGACCTGGCATCACTGTCTAAACTTGTGTCAACCTCAATGATTGCGCTGAAAATGATTGAAAACGGCACACTTTCCCTGCATGATAAAATCGGAAAGTATCTTGCATTTACAGGCAATTTCAGTGATTGTGAAATTTTTCATCTTTTGACTCATACTTCGGGATTGCCTGCAGGGATTCCTTTATATAATGAGGAATATAAAAACAGAGATGTTTTGCAAGCCATTCTTTCTTCTGAAAAGTGTTACGAAACGGGCAAAGAAGTGTGCTATTCCTGCATGGGGTACATTGTTTTGCAACATATTCTTGAAGCAGTTGGCGGGGAAAGGCTCGATAAACTTGCACGAAAATATGTTTTTGCTCCACTCGGGATGAAAAACGCTTGTTATAATCCCGATCAAAATAAAAAACCGATTGCCGCCACAGAATTGTATTCTCACACAGGGGAATGGGCAAC
>JAZOWJ010000277.1:0-5498 GCA_045659125.1 Acutalibacteraceae bacterium | reverse complement strand
GTCAGGCGATATAAAAAATAGGTCTGGTCTTTTTTGGTCGGTGCACACAGAAGGCTGTTTGTTTCGCGGTCGATGCGTGCATAATGCCCCGTGGCAACCGCCTCAATGCCCATTTCATCCGCAACGCGGCACAGCGAACGGATCTTCACCCCGGGGTTGCAGTCCACGCACGGATTGGGTGTGCGGCCCGCAAAATAAGCCTCTGCAAAGGGCTGCATCACCGTTTTGCGGAATTCCTCACGGCAGTCAGCAACCACCATTTCAATGCCCATGCGGTCGGCAGCCTGCCTTGCACGCGTTGTTGACTCGCTGTCCGGAGATGCATCGGGTGTCAGCAGCAGGCAACAGCCCACAACCTCAAAGCCCTGCTCCTTTAAAATTTTTGCTGCAACGCAGGAATCGACCCCGCCGCTCATGCCTAATAATATTTTCATGCTGCACCTCTTTTTGTGTTTCACGGTTCTATAATAGTATACCTGCACATAGAATTACAATAGGCAAATTAAAAAAATCCACCGTTTTCTCACCTTTTTGTTAAAATTATCTTGCATTTTTTTACACTTTGCATTATAATGAGATAGTATATTGCGGTTATTTACGCAAAATAGGAGGAGAAACGCTGTGAGCGGAGATTTGCATTGTCATACAAGGTTGTCCGACGGTTCCATGGGAATCGAGGATTTGATTGTTTTGGCACAAAAAAAAGGCATTGAAACAATAGCAATTACCGACCATGATTGCCTTGCAGGCACGGTTCGCGGAAAGATTATCGGTGAACGAGCAGGTATCAAGGTAATTCCCGGTGTGGAGCTGTCTGCAACGGACACACAGACGGGTCGTGTAGCACATCTTTTGTGCTATTTCCCTGATTTTCCCGACAGACTTGAGGGACTCTGCCGTCAGAATCAGGTTGCACGTAAGCGTGCAGCACAGTACACCATGCTCAAGGCAGGTGCAAAGCTGCCCATCACCAATGAGCTTGTGCTCAAATGTGCATCGGGCTCGACCAACATTTACAAGCAGCATATTATGCATGCATTGATGGAATGCGGCCTTGCAAACGAAATGTACGGCGAGGAATATGACCGCCTGTTCAATCCCGACAGTCCGGAATACATTTTTATGAAGCCCAATTTTGCACCGGTTGAAGAGGTGCTTTCAAGCATTCATGCAGCAGGCGGTATTGCAGTTCTTGCACATCCTGCTTTGTATGACAGCTTTGATCTTCTTGAGCGTCTGATTCCGCTCGGACTCAACGGTGTTGAGGTCTGGCATCCCACCGCAAGCAAGGAAACGGTGGACCGCCTTGTTGCCATTGCAAAGAAAAATAAGCTTCTCATGACCGGCGGCAGTGATTTCCATGGTATGTACGGTCACAAAAATACATCCCTGGGCAGTTACCTGACACCCAAAACACAGCTCAGTGAACTGACAGGCTACAAGGCCCGTCAGAAGCGACTTGCAAAAAAGGCTGCCGAAGCTGCAGCACAGGAAGCTGCAATGCAGGCACAGAAATAATTTCAGTTTCCGGAGAGATGTAAATGAACGATTATCTGTTTGATGACAGCGATATGAAAATTGCCGAATCGCCCGATTACAGCGGTGATCACTTTGATACGCTTTCTTTTCTGGAGGAATCGCGCAAGCAGCACTTCAACGGCAATATTCAGAAGGCACGCACCCTCGGCAGCAATATCGTCAGTGCATTTTCCTATAAGGCAGCACCCGATGAGCAGGTGCAGCTTGCCGAACGGTGCGGTGTGCTCCTCGACAGCACCTGCGTTCTGCAAATGAAGCTGCTTACTGTTTTTGCAGCCGAATACTGCATGGAAACCTACATCCCTGCAGCCCTGTCCTCGGTAGCCATCGGCGCTATGTATGATGTGCTTGCAAATGTTTCTCCCGATTTGTATAAGGCAATGCGTGATTCCATGGCATTTTCTTATTATCATCTTTGCCTGAATGAGGGCGGAGACCTTGCCGAGAGCATTGCAAAGCGCTTCAGCATGCTGTGCGGCAAAAGAAATGATGCGGCGCTTATTGAATTCGGCAAGCAGCTGTTTTTGATTAACACTGAGGTGTTCCGCAGAGCCATCCACAGCTATGCATTTGTATAATTTCAGCATTCCGTAACCGCCCTGCAGGGCGTTTTTTTTTGTTGCAAGACATATAAAATGTGGTTTGCATTCCTCTTTTTTAATTGACTGCTACTGCAAATTGTGTCATAATGAAAGCGGATTTTATGAAAAAGGGTGAGAATATGAACAATCGCGAATGGTTTAAAGCTGCGCAATACGGCATGATGATGCACTGGGGACTTTATTCCGTGCTCGGCGGCGAATACAAGGGCAGACGGGTGCGTGATTATGCGGAATGGATACAAAGCTGGCTTGCCATTCCCAATGCGGAATACGAAAAGCTTGCAACCGTTTTTAATCCGATTTATTTTGATGCCGATGCAGTCATTCGTCTTGCAAAGGACTGCGGTATGCAGTATTTTGTGTTCACATCCAAGCATCATGACGGCTTTGCCATGTTCAAAAGCGAGGCTGATGCTTACAACATCGTCGATGCAACCCCTTTCGGCAGGGATGTGACCGCCGAATTTGCCGAAGCCTGCTATAAGCACGGATTGAAATTCGGACTTTACTATTCGCAGGAGCTCGACTGGCACCATCCCCACGGCGGCGGTTATGACAATTTCTCGGGCTGCTCGGGTGTGTCGTGGGACAACAGCTGGGATTTTCCCGACCGTTCAAAAAAGGATTTTTCAATCTGCTTTGAGGAAAAAATAAAGCCGCAGGTGACGGAGCTGCTCAAAAACTACGGCGATCTGTGCCTGCTGTGGTTCGATGTGCCGCACACCATCACCAAAGAGCAAAGCCTTGAGCTGAACAGTCTTGTCAAACAATATCAGCCCGATTGCCTGATCAATTCACGCATCGGCAATGGTGCTTACGATTATGTTTCCTTGGGTGACAATGAATACCCGACCACATTTTCCGTGGATGAAAATGCTGACCCGAATTCTCTGGACGGCATGAAATATTCTCCCTACGGGCTGTATGAAACCGCAGGTACACTCAATTCCTCGTGGGGCTACAAGTATTACGATCAGAACTGGATTTCCTCTGAAGAGATTGCCGCACGCAGAAAAAAACTCAATGCATTGGGCATCAATTATCTTCTGAATGTCGGTCCTGACGGTCTGGGCAGACTGCCGTCCTTTTCGCAGGAAGCTCTGCTTGGAGCAAAGGCGCTGTTTTGACCTTGACAAAATCTGTAATTCAAATATAATAATTAAAGAACAGGAGGGTGTGTAAATGAAAAAGAAAATTGAACTTGACACCGGCAAAAAAGTATTTCCGCTGATTCTCATGTGCATCGGCATTGCACTGGCTCTCGCATTGCTCATCGGCAGACTCAACATCATCGCTGTCGTTTGCGTTGCATTCAATTGCATCATGGCGGCACTTATTACATTGAGTCTGATTATCAAGAAAAAGGTTTATGCTCCGATGGTCTTTGCCTATGCTGCAGCAAGCATCGGTGTGGCTGCTTATTATGTTATCTGGGGTGCAGATGCAGGCTTCGGTGCTTTTACCTCGGGTCTTGCAGGCTTTGCCTCCGCCGACCATCCGCTTCTTACGGGCGAAGGCAATTTCTTCACTCGTTTGCTTGGCAATATTCTGCTTGTTTTGCCGACAGGGCTTTCGCTGTGGGGTCTTTTCTTTGTCGCAAAGAAAAGCTTCAACAAAAACAGCCTCAAAATGGCACTTGCAGGGGTAATGAGTGTGCTGCTGCTGGGCACAAGCGTCTGCTATGTTCTGTTTATGAATCTTCGTTCCAAGCCGAATACACAAAGATTGTGGAACGGTCACGACGATTACCTCAATGGGGTAGACAAGAATGCGAATGAACAGTCCCCCAATGTGCTGTTTGTTATGATGGATGACCTCGGCTACGGTGACGTTTCGCTCAACGGCGCAATCTATGAAACGCCCAATATCGATTCCATCGGTGAAAACGGTCTGAATCTGACCAACTTCTATTCCGCTTATTCCGTCTGCTCACCTGCCCGTTTTGCGGCACTCACAGGCAGATATCCCTACAGAGGCTATGCGGATAATGTTATTTATCCGACCGTCGATACCCTCACGCCCTTTGCACAGACCCGTATTTTCAACTCCATTGAAATGGGCAACAATGCCGACGGTATGCTCGGTGATGAAATCACCATGGCTGAAACCTTCAAGGCTGCAGGCTATGCAACAGGCTGCTTCGGCAAATGGCATCTGGGTGACTACGGTGAATACCTGCCCACCAATCAGGGCTTTGACTACTTCTACGGCAGCCATCATGTAAACGACATGCGCCCGTTCTATCATGTAAGAGAAGAAAACGGCGAATGGGAAATCGTGCACGGCACCAACGAACTCAAAGATCAGAGTCAGGCTTCTGCATGGATCCATGAAGAAATCAACGCATGGGTCTCCGAACAGGCCGCAAGCGACACCCCGTTCTTCGCTTACTATGCTTCTCCGTGGCCGCATGCCCCCATTTTTGCAGGTGACGATTTCGACGGCACAACAGGCATGGGTACATACGTTGACTGCGTGACTGAATTTGACCATTATCTCGGCCTGCTGTTTGACACCATGGAAAAAGCAGGTGTGCTTGAAAACACCATCATCGTCTTCACAAGCGATAACGGTCCTGCACTTGAGGGCTCGGTTGCGGATCTGCGCGGCGGCAAGTATCTTGCTTACGAAGGCGGTCAGAAGGTTCCCTTTATGATCCGTTGGGACAATGCAAACGGTGCTCTCGGCGAAATCGGTACCGAACGCAACAGCTCTGCCGTGCTTGTGGACCTGTTCCCGACTCTTGTTGAGCTTTGCGGCATCACAGGCAACGGCGGCACTGCAAATTATCTGCCGACTGACCGTGAAATTGACGGTGTTTCCATGGCACAGCTTCTTAAAGATGATACCGTGCTGCACACCGCAGAGCATCCGATTCTGCATATGAAGCGAGAGGTTGTCAAGGCTGTTCAGTATACCGTTCCCACGAGCGAGGTCAAGGCGCTGTATCCCGACTATGACCATGCCGTGCTTGCAGAAAATGAGTATCTTACATTCAAGTATTTTGAAAAAATTCAGAACGACAACTCCGCATTCTGGGACAAGAACCGCAAAAACTGGCTGCATATTCTGACCGATGACTATGCCGAAAACTACAACCGTACCTCGGTTTATCCCGAAATTGCCGAACAGTTCAAAGAAAAATTGCATGAAATTACGGACAATTTCAAGAACAACCGCCGCGGAATTATTGAAGAATAACACACAAAGGGGCTGTGCAAGCAGCCCCTTTGTTGAAAGTAAATTATGGTTTATCGTGCTACGCACGAACACCATAATAATGATATATCCGCTTTGCGGATATGATATATCTTCGATATGATGAATGATATATTTTCCTGACGGAAAATATTGAGG
>JAZOWJ010000276.1:0-1028 GCA_045659125.1 Acutalibacteraceae bacterium | reverse complement strand
CCGACCGGCGGTCTTTTGAAGGTGCTGCCTGCACTGGGCATTTCAAGCGGCTGGCTTGTTTTTCTTTTTTGCATCAGCTCATCCATGCGGGCACGGATGGCAGCCTTGTCACCGTTTTCAAGTCGGAAATAAGCACCCAATATCAGATGTCCGTTCTTGGTGAATGAGGTGTTGCGATAGGAGAAAAACAAATCGTCGGCATCGGTTTCAAGCACTTCTCCGTCGGGAGAAAGATGACGCACACGCGCAATGCAGTCCTTTATTTCTCCGCCGTAAGCGCCTGCATTCATAAAGACCGCACCGCCGACAGAGCCGGGGATGCCGTGTGCAAATTCAAGTCCCGTCAGTCCGTGTTCGAGTGCAAGCATGGCAAGACGGGCGAGGATAACGCCGGCTTCGCAGTAAATGACATTCTCTTGCGTAAGCCGCATCTGTGTAAGACCGTCTGTCAGCTGAATCACAGCACCCTCATAGTCCTCATCGCTGAACAGCACATTGCTGCCGTTGCCGATGAGCAGAAACGGGAAATTTTCTTCTCTGAAAAGCTTGAGTGCATCGAGCAGAGCCTGCTCATTCTGCGGAATCACAACATATTTTGCCTTGCCGCCGATGCGGAAGCTTGTGTGCCTGCTCATCGGTTCATCGCAAAGTACGGTGCAATTGAGTTGTGCCAATCGGTTGTGCATATAAATCAAATCCTCTTATTCATCAAGCAGTGCTGCACCGATGATGCCTGCATCGTTGCCGAGCTCTGCAGCAAGAATCTGTGTCTGCTTCTTTGCGTGGATGGAGTAGATTTCGCTGGAAACGACCTTGCGCAGGGGAGCCAGCAGGTTTTCGCCTTCGTTGCCGACACCGCCGCCAACGCAAACAACATCGGGCTGGAAGGTATTGATGATATTGCCGACACCAACTGCAAGCATAGCCACATACTTGTCAACCACTGCGATTGCAGTCGGGTCACCCATTGTCATGCCGTCAAAAGCGGTTCTGCCGTTGACCATGTGAATGTCGTTGTTAACAAGCTG
>JAZOWJ010000275.1:0-5227 GCA_045659125.1 Acutalibacteraceae bacterium | reverse complement strand
AGCTGTGGCCTGCGTTTGTTGCCTCAATGTACTCGGTTACAGCAGAAATAGCAGCAGCAACAATAAGAATGATGATCATGGGATCCTTCATCTGATCAAAAAACTTCTTGATCATTGAATCCTTCTTGGCTTCTGCAAGCTTGTTTTTGCCGTTTGCCTGTAAGCGATTTGCGGCTTCAGCAGCAGTTAAACCCTGAGGAGATGAGTTAACATCAGTAAATACTGCCTCAACGTTTTCCAGATAGTGCTTCATTTTGGATAACTCCTTTACATTTTTTTCTTTTTCAACGCAAGAAAAAAGACCTCAGTACATATTCCTGTACCAAAGTCCGAAAAATGAGAAACCCAGCACAGAAAATAATGTCTGTGAGTCTCGTTCTTTCATCCAAGCCAGACGATAAATCGCCATGCATGTTGACTTGAAACGTGTTTTAACACGCAAACTACTCCCTCACGGAAAGTATTAAAACATAGTATATTTATATTATCATACCAAAGGCTTTTCTGTCAATAACCAAAAAAAATATTGGTAAAGTTTGACAAAGAATAAAAATGAAAAACTATAAAGTTTTGCTTATTTTTCAGTGTGTGCTGTTTTTTCCTTTTTTAATTGCTTGCCGACAATAACATTGAAAGCAATATTGAGTCCGAACAGGAAAATGCCGACAAACAGGCAGGGGCCGAAGGTGGTTCCCGTCAGCAGATTTGCAAGGTCGCTTGATGCAAACTGCTGTGTGAAAACAGTCCAGCAGATGCCCGATGCACCCACAAAAAGCGTGCTCAATACACAGCACACAATATTGCCGATGTAGCCGAGCCTGTGTGCGCGGATGACTGTCAGCAGGAAGTTTGCAACACCTGCCACAATCGACAGCACCATCAGAAGTATGCACATCACCAACGGCAAAAATGCATTGCCGACATGCTCACTCGTTGCAAAGGCAAGCACGGCACCGATGTCAAAATTTTCAACCAGCATCAGCACCACGGTCAGAAGGCTGACCGTGTGGCTTCCGCTTTCAAAGGGCAGTGCGGTCTGCACCCATGCGTAGGGCAGCACAATGAGCACCAGCGGCACAAAAACAAAAAACAGCCTTGCCTTGCGCAGGCGGTTGCCGATGAGTGCACTTTTGAAATTGGCAATCAGCACACGCAGCTTTGCAAAAGCGATTTCGGATTGCTTTGCATCCTCTTCAAGGCGCTCTTCCCAGTTATAGTTCGGAATGTTCACACCGCATTGCGGGCATTCCGCTTTGATATTCCACGGTTTTAAATGATAATTGCATTTCGGACAGTTTGCCATCATGCTACTCCTTTAATTTGCTTTTTTTGTAAGGCGAATCATGTTCCACGACAGCGGACGCAGTATGGTTTCAAGCCCCTTGTCGGTTTCCTGCGGCAAAGAAGTCTTTGCAGGCTGCACGGGCTGTGCGGTTGCGGTGTTGGTAAGGTCTGTTGCAAAGCCTGCAATCACGGTGTGATCAACGGGAACGAAGTCCTCAAATCCGCCTGCCTGCACAGCAAGCAGGTTTTCTTCCTCACTTCTGTTGACTGCAAAAATAACAAGCTCTTCTTTTTCCTCATTGTAAACGCAGACACTGTCCACATCCAAAACATCGCAGAATTCACGGCAATCGTATTTGCTGCCTGTCACCTTTGCCTGCAGCATCACACCTCTGCCGTACTGCGAGGTCAGTGCATAGGGATGGAAAATGGTCTGCTTCCAGGCTTTTCCGCCGTTGTCGGTCATGATGGGGGCTATCACATTGACAAGCTGTGCAAGACAGGCAATCTTCACACGGTCGCAATGCCTGAGCAGCACATTGAGCATACAGCCGACAAGAAGCACATCCGCAAAGTCATAAACATCCTCAAGAATATGCGGGGCAACCGACCATTTTTCAAACGGTGTACCGTTGGAATGATACCATACGTTCCATTCGTCGAAGGAGAGATTGATTGTCTTTTTGGAATGCCTTTTGCCCTTGACAAAATCGCAGGCTGCAATGACCGATTCAATGAAGGCCTCCATGTCCATGCTCTTTGCGAGGAAGTTCTTCAGGTCCTTCTCATGGTTGCCGTAGTATGTATGCAGAGAAATGTAGTCCACATGGTCGTAAGCAAGGTCGAGTGCAGTGGCTTCCCAATCGCCGAAGGTGCCCATACCCCAGGCTGAGCTTCCGCACAGCACGGTTTCAACGGAAGGATCGGTCCATTTTATCAGCTTTGCGGTTTCGCAGGCAACCCTGCCGTATTCTTCAGCAGTTTTCTGACCCATCTGCCAGGGGCCGTCCATTTCGTTGCCGAGGCACCATGTTTTGATTTTGTGCGGCTCTTTATAGCCGTGCGCAATACGCAGATCACTGTAATAAGTGCCGCCCTTGTGGTTGCAGTATTCCACCAGTGCTCTTGCAGACTCGGGTGTGCCTGTGCCGAGGTTGACCGCCATCAGCGGTTCACAGCCTGCCTTTTTGCACCATTTCATGAATTCATTGGTGCCGAAGGTGTTTATCTCCGTGCTTCCCCATGCAAGCTCAAGTCTGCGCGGTCTTTTTTCAACAGGGCCCACACCGTCGAGCCAGTTGTAGCCCGAAACGAAATTGCCGCCGGGATAACGAACGATGGGTACCCTTGCTTCTTTGATAAGCTCGAGCACATCGGTACGAAAGCCGTCTTCATCCGCCGTCGGGTGACCCGGCTCAAAAATTCCGCCGTAAACGGCTCTGCCGAGGTGCTCAATGAATGAGCCGTAGATTCTTTCATCGGTTTTGCCGACGGTAAAATTATGGTCGATAATAATATTTGTTTTATTCATATGTGAACCTCTCGGAAAGCATAATACAAAATCATTGTACATGATAAGCAGAAAAAGTACAATGTTTTTTTTGCAAAAAAACCGATTATTTCTTTTCTTTCCTGCAAAAAATGCGTTAAAAGGACAAAAACAAAAATAAAATATAAAAATTACTTGCATGTGTGGCCGTTAATGTGTATAATAAACTATATTTTGTTTTATCCGGAGAAAGAAAATGTTAGGAAAAATTGTCAGGGTGAAGGTGACAAAACCTTGCAATTCCCATGACGCCAACACCGGTATTCGTTATTTGCTTAATTACGGTCTGGCGGAGCTGCAGAAGGATAAAAAGTCTTTTGTTATGGGAGCCTATATTTTAGGCGTGAACCATCCCGTCCGTGTTTTTGAGGGACGGGTGATTGCAATTTTGCACCGCAAGGAAAACGGCCGCAGCTTCCTTGTTGTTGCACCGAAAAATATGCGGCGTATCAATTATGAAATCAGCAATGTGCTTGCATTTGCAGAGGATCCTGCCGGCTACACACTTGATTGCCTGTATGAGCACTCCTGCGGTGCGGTCGTTATGCGCACCATCAACGGCGAAAAACGCTTTTTGCTGATTAAAAACAAGCGCTCCAACAACTGGGGATTCCCCAAGGGGCACATGGAAAACGGTGAAACACCCGTGCAGACTGCAATGCGTGAGGTATTGGAGGAAACAGGTCTGCATATAGATATTGTAGACGGCTTCCGCTGTGAATCGCAGTACAAGATCGGCGGAACGGTCGAAAAACGCGTGGAGGTGTTCCTTGCAACCACCAAGGATACCCAGACCATTATCCAGAAGGAAGAAATCGAGGACTACATCTGGCTTCGCTATGCCGATGCGTTGGATACTTTGAAATTCGATAACGACAAGGCAATACTGGAGCAGGTCAATGAATTTATGCTAAAGGAGAATCTCTATGGAGCTGTTTGAGCTGATTGAACAGAACGGCTTGTCGGAAGGACTTGTGTTCTGGATTACCTCTTTGTTCGAGGGCAGTGCCGTCGCAAAGGAATTTATCATCCTGCTGACCTCCATGCTGCCCATTCTTGAATGCCGCGGCGGTATGGTAGCTGCAAAGCTGCTCGAGCTGCCTCTGCTCAAGTCCTTTTTCATTTGTTATCTCGGTAATATGATTCCCGTTCCGTTTATTCTGCTTCTCATCCGTCAGATTTTTGCATTCATGAAGAAGCACAATATTCTGACGAAGTTCATTGAAAAGCTCGAAGGCAAAACCGCCAAAAACAAGGATAAGATCCTGCGCTACAAGCAGTGGGGACTTCTTCTGTTTGTTGCTGTTCCGCTTCCCGGCACGGGTGCATGGACGGGTTCGCTGTTTGCAGCTCTGCTGCACATTGATTTCAAGAAGGCTCTGCCCATTGTTGCTCTCGGTGTGTACATTGCCGTCTTTATTATGGCGCTTGTAACCTACGGTCTGGGTGCGCTGTTCAACCTTTAACCATTTTTTCCGCCGTGTTAACCCGGCGGATTTTTTGTTTTATTAGAAGGGAAGTTAAAAATGAAAAGAATTTGCACAGTTTTTCTTTTGTTTGCCTTGTTTTGCAGCTTGCTTACCTTTGCACAAGCGGCAGCCGTGCGTGTCGGGGATGCGGACGGTGACGGTGACATCACGGCAAGGGATGCAAGAATTGCACTGCGCCTGTCGGTGGGGCTCGATAAAGCTTCGTATGCTGCGAAAACTTATGCAGACACCGATGCAAACGGTGAGATCACTGCCAAGGATGCACGCACTCTGCTTCGCGTTTCGGTCGGGCTGGAATCGGAATCGGAGCTGTCAACGGTCAATTTTAAAAATCCGAGCTTTTCAAGAAATCCCGATGCTTATCATCTGACAGAAATTACAATCTATGAGGGGGAAGAAATATCCATCCCCGGTGTTTCCTGCCGTGCGGATGAAACGGCTGTATGGGAAAATTCCGCCCCCACAGCTGTCAGCCTTTCCGAAAGCAGACAGGTCACCGCACTGAAAAAAGGCTTTTCCTGCGTTATTTGCACGGTCGGCAATGAAAAATTCTATTTTGCCGTGACGGTGGCAAGTGCAGTGCAGGAAAAAATCAATGCCCTTCGCACAAAATACCCCGACGGCTATTATTGGAATGCCTACGAGAAGAGCGAAAAATACCCTGCCGTGACCGAAACCCCCTGCTCCGACCATGCCTCGGGCGGTTATTCCATGTGCATCGGACAGTGCTGGGGCTTTGCAAATCTCATCAGTGACGAGGTGTTCGGAGAGAATGCGCCGTACACAACCGGCGTCACCGCCGAAACCATGAAAATCGGCGACCATATCCGCACAAGCCACCATTCCGTTATCATTATCGACCTCATCCGCAAGGGGGATGTGACAGGCTATGATTATTACAACA
>JAZOWJ010000274.1:0-6743 GCA_045659125.1 Acutalibacteraceae bacterium | reverse complement strand
CGTCGCAGCCGACAAACGGCAGGCCGAGGGTCTTGAGATAGCCCTGCAGAACACCGTCCTCCACGTTGGTGCCGTGCACGATGGGGAAAGCAACGTCAATTTCGGTCAGCACATTGCTGCCGAAGCGCTTGAGGGGATAACGCATGAGCTTTACCTTTTTGCCGTCCTTGATGAAGAAGCAGCGGGTGCATTTCTTCAGCAGGGCAGGAATGTCACGGTAGGATTCGATGAAGCCTGCATCGGGACCTGTGTAAAACTCGTTGTTTTTGGTCATGTAAATGGGATAAATGTCATACTTTGTTGTGTCGAGCGAAGCCACTGCCTGCAAAGCGGAAATAACAGATACTTCGTGTTCAACACTCATACCGCCGAACAGAACGGCAAGCTTGATTTTCATATCCTTTTCCTCCTTGCTTAATAGTTGTCGGGCAGATCGTTTTCAAGCAGAACGATCTTTTTCTTGTCGCTCGAAACGGAATATACCTTCTGCATACCGTCGAGGAATTCGTCGGTAACATAAATCTTTTCGTCGGGGAAGCCCTTGTCCTTCAGACCCTGCAGAATGGGCTTGGTCTGCTTTGCACCGACAAGAACAACCATGTCGCAAACTGCTGCAGCCTGCTGACCGAAGGTGCGGTTGCATTCTTCTTCTTTTTCGCCGAGCTCTACCATACCCGGGGTCACAAGCACCTTCATGCCGTCCATGCCGCCGAGGGTTTCCAATGCTGCCTTGCAGCCTGCAGGGTTGGAGTTGAATGCATCGTCGATGATGGTCACGCCGTTCTTTTCAACAATCTGCATACGGTGCTTGACAGGCTCAATACGGCGCACGGGCATCTTCATTTCTTCCATCGGCATGCCGAAGCCGTGTGCTGCAGCAATGGCAGCGGTGATATTGAGCACATTGTGGATGCCGAGCAGCTTGGTGGTGAAGCGGCATTCCTCGCCGTCAGGGGAGTGCACGGTAAACTGTGTGCCGTCTGCGGTGGAAACGATGTTGTATGCGTACCAGTCGCAGTCCTTGGTTGTGCCGTAGGTGATATATTTGTGCTTGGGCGGATTCTTGCGGATGCCCTCGTTGTCGAAGTTGACATACAGTCTGCCCTTTTCGGGAAGCGCATCGGCCAGCTCATACTTGGTCTTGCGGATGTTGTCAACAGACTTGAAGGACTCAAGATGCTGCTCGCCGAGCGCGGTGATGATACCGTGGTTGGGATGCACAATGTCGCACAGCTCCTTGATGTCGCCGACCCATTTTGCACCCATTTCGCAAAGGAAGATGCGGTGCATTGCGTTCAGGTCGCCACGGACGGTCTTGACAATGCCCATCGGGGTGTTGAAGCTTTCGGGGGTCACAAGGGTGTCCTTCCATGCACGCAGAATCGTGTACAGATAGAACTTGACACTGGTCTTGCCGTAGGAGCCTGTGATACCGATGGTGTCAAGCGCGGGGCAGGCAGCAAGCATTTTCTTGGCTTGCCTTGTGTAACGTGCGTTGATACCCTTTTCCATCGGCTGATTAAAGCCGTTTGCAAGCACAATCAGCACGGGACAGAGTGCAACATTGAGAGCCACAATGCCGTAAGCAAACAGATATTTTTCGGTGCTCAAGGTGTAGAACGAGGCTGCCATGAAGATGGCATATTCAAGCAGAGCCGTTGCGGTCATGCGCTTGACACGGGGTGTCCACACAAGCGGCTTCTTGGCCTGTGTTCTGCGGTTGAACGGAAGCACTGCGCAGTAAAGAATGTTGACAATCACTGCTGCAAGAATCGGGAATATTTCACCGCCAATGAAGGCAAACAGTGCTGCAACGGGAAGCAGAAGCACATTGATAAGATATTTTGAGAAATTCTTTTTGAACCAGTGCAGCTGTGTGTCGGCACGGTAGCCGTTAAGCTGGAACATGTGCAGGTTGGAAAGTGTCATACGGAACACGGCATAGTAGCCCAGCAGAACACTCAGGCCGTATAAAATCTGAAGTACGGGACTCATTTTTTTGCTCCTCTCTTATTGAATGTTCAGGAACGAACAAAGAATTGCCGCAAACAGGGCAGGATTTTCAAGGAAAGCGAAGTGCGAGCAGCCCTGCATGACGGCAAGACCTGCATCGGGCATCATCTGCTCCATCTTCTGTCCGTCAGACAGGGGAGTGGCGGTGTCAAGATCACCCCAGATGAGAAGTGTTGAGGGCTTCACACCGGGCAGCAGGTCGGTCAGATCCTCGTTGACAACATTGACGAGAATCTTTCTCATGTGCGGTGAGGCTGCACGGTAGTCGGCAGAGCCGGTCATGGTCTGCACCTTTTCGAGGACCCCCGGGAAGGGCTTTAAGAGCTTGCCGCCGAGTCTGCTGATTTTTTCCTTTTTCAGCTGTGCTTCACTCTTTTCGGGCTTGATGCCTGCAGCGTCCGTCAGAATGATTTTGTCGATTTCAAACGGAAGATTTTGTCTGTTTGCCATTTTGATAATCACTCTGCCGCCGAAGGAATGGCCCAGCAGGATAACCTTTTTAAGCCCCAGTGCGGAAATGAACGCAACTGCAAAATCGGTGTAATCATCCACTGTCCACACCTCTGCAGGCTCTGCAGTGCCGCCGAAGCCCGGAAAATCGGGTGCATAGACGCTGTATTTTTGCGCAATCACATTGGCTGCGTTTTCAAAAAGCTGTGCGTTTGCACCCCAGCCGTGCAGCATTACGACCGCTTCGCCCTCACCGTGGTGCAGATAATTGACATCAATACCGTTGATGTTGATATTCAAAAAGGATCCTTCCTTTCAAAAGCATAAAAAATGCCCATAATTAAAATAATTATAACACATAAATCCTTTAAAATCTATATACTTTTATAATTTTTTTAAAGAAAGGGAAATTTCTGTGCTAACCGCCTGCTCTGTTTCGTTTTCGCAAAACAGGCACACTTGTGCGAGCTATGTATTCGGCAAGCTCGAGGTCATAGGAGGTGGTGGTTGTCAGTCCGTGGCGGTCATATTGCGGCCCGGCCTGTTCTCTTTTCGGTGCGTCCTGCCTGATACGGGGCGGTTCATCGTGCGGCGGTTCGTCTGATTGCGTTTTTTTTATTTCATCCTTGCACATCCACTCGATCAGCACCGGAAAATCCTCCTTATATTCCTTGCCTGTGCGCCGTTTGTATGCCGAAAGGTTGTCAATATAGTTGTCGGCTGCAGGGCTTCTTTCCTGCAATGTGCGCTTTTCTTCTTTTGTCAGATACACATTCATGCAAATTCCGCAGCACTCCTTTTGCGGTTGCGGCTGCGGTTGCGGCTGCACGGTCGGCTGTTGTGATACTCTTTCTGCCTGCGCGGTCTGTGCTTCGGCAGGATTGAGTATGGTAATCAGGGAATGACGGTTGCGGATATTCTCACAACGGATCAACCGGCGTTTTTCAAGGCAGGCAAGTGCATATCGAACATTATTCTCCTTCAACCGGCAGGCATGGGCAATTTCTCCTGCCGTCAGCAGAAGCTGTCCCGGCAAAATTTCAACGCCGTCCTGTACGGTTCGCACATAGCGGGCTTGCATATTCAGATACATCCATACCTGTAATAAGTAAGGCTTGTATAGTAAATCAGTGTCCAATGCATCTCTGTAAATTCTGATAAATCCTGACATATATTCCTCCTTTGTGTTTTGCGAGGTCATTATACAAAAACACAAAAGCGGATTTCTCCCCGTTTACACCCCAAAAATGAAAAAAATAAAAAATTTTTTAAATTTTTTGCGTGTGCATGCATGCTTGCTTCTCTCTCTTTCTTTACCTTCTTACTGCTTTCTTAACCTTCTTTCTGTTATAATAGTATGTACGGTCAATAATTTGCCGTTCAAAAAAACAAGTGAGGTCTGATAAATGCAGTGATAAAAATAAACCCCGGTCCTGAAACGGTCTTGAAAATGAAAGGTCTGACCGCCTGAAAAAGCCTTTTATAGCAGGCTTTGTGACACCGCATCGGTCTTGAAACGGTTTTGTGAAAAAAGGGCTCGGTGTTGCAATCGGTGTGACAAAAAACAAGGTGCGGACTTTTAATCGGTCTGTAAATTATGGTTTATTGCATAAACCATAAATGATATACGCCCCGATGGGGCGAATGATATCACACCTGTGGTGTGGTGATATACGCTTCGCGTGTGATATATTTGCGTTGCAAATATTTCGGAAGCTGTCGCTTGTTGCGCTTCGCTCTATAAAAGAATTTATAAATCGGCGCGTCCGCGACCCTCAATATTTTCCGTCAGGAAAATATATCATTCATCATATCGAAGATATATCATATCCGCAAAGCGGATATATCATTATTATGGTGTTCGTGCGTAGCACGCTAAACCATAATTTGTTTTTCTTGACAAATATTCTGTTATTTGATTTAATAAACCCGAAAGGGGTGTTGTTATGAAAAAAATTCTGATTGCAGGGGCAGGGGTCGGCGGTCTTGCCGTCGGTGCGCTGCTTGCAAGGGACGGTTACGATGTAACACTTTGCACGCAAGCGGATCCCGTTGCGTCTGCTTATGATTGGGAGGACAGCAACACCACCCGCCTTGTGGAGGAGCTCACGGGTGTGGTGCTCGACAGCACGCAGAAGGGTGTGCTTGCCGAAAACCGATATTATTCACCGAGTGAAAAAACACCCATCGAAACCTCGTTTGGCGGCAATCCGCCCGAAAAAATGGAGCGCAAGCTGCTTGCGTATCTTTTAACAGAATATGCGAAAGAATGCGGTGTGCAATTCGTCCCGTATGCAAAAATTGCTTCTGCGGTCACCGACCAAGCCCGTGTGACGGGCATTCGCACCGAAAACGGAGTTGTTTACACCGCTGATCTTGTGATTGATGCCTGCGGTGTGGATTCGCCTGTGCGAGGCAGCCTGCCCGATGCCTGCAAAATTGAGCAGAATTATGCCGAGGGTGAGGTGTTTTATGCATGGCGCGGCATTTACAGCAAGGCCAATGACCTGCCGCCCGACGAGCATGCATATGAATTGTACCTTATGCACCGCGGTGAGCCAGGTATGTCTTGGTTCATAACTGAATCGGACAGCACCGATATTCTGCTCGGCCGCTTCAGGCCCTTCGGACAGGAAAAGGTGGATGCCGAGTGGAAGAATTTTAAAAAGAATCATCCGCAATTGGGCGAACAGCTTTTGCGTGGCGGCACCTTCGGAAAAATTCCTGTTCGTCGTCCGCTTGCAAAAATGGTCTGCGACGGCTATGCTGCCATCGGCGACAGTGCCTACATGGCTTATCCGATGTCGGGCTGCGGTATTGACATTTCCATCCGTGCCGCACACATGCTGCATGCGTGCATTCTTGCCGACCGTGACGGCTGTTTTACCACGCAGACCCTGTGGAAATATAATTATGATTACATCTGCCGTCATGCGCATCTGCCGGGGGTGGATATCTTAAAAAACACCCTGCTCAATCTGAAGCCCGAAAAGCTCGACCTGCTGTTTGACAAGCGCATTGTGGACGCAGGCGATTTGTCAAGCGGCGGTGCTTCAACAGGGGTTCGCGGGCTGCTCGGCAAGGTCGCAAGAGGGGCTTTGCATCTGCCGACCCTTTTAAAAACGGCAAAAGCCGCCCTTGCAGGCGGCCGTGTCGCAAAGATATACAAGCAGCTGCCTGCCGTTTACAGCCAAGCAGATTTTGATGCATGGAAACGAAAGGTTGACAAAACGGTGGTTCCGCTTAAAAAGCCTTAAAACTTCATATCCGCATAAATGGGATAGTGGTCAGAGGTGTATTTGAAATTGTATTTTTCGCGGATGATCTTATAAACGGAAACGGATTCAATTTTGTCATTCACAAAAATGAAGTCGATGGGCGTGCCGTCCTCACCGCCCTTGTAAGCATGGTAGGTTTTGCCGTTCATTGTTTCTGCTGCAAGATCCTGCGTGTCACGCAGACCTGCTGCGATGATGCCGTTGTAAAGGTCGGTTTCCTTATGGAAGTTGAAGTCGCCTGTCAGCACGGTGGGCATATCGAAGGTCTTTGCATGGTCTGCCACCATCTTTGAGCCGTTCACACGGGCCTCGTTGCCCTCGTGGTCGAGGTGGGTGTTGACATGTGCAAACTGCTCACCTGTTTGCTTGTTTTCAAGAATAACCCATGTGCAGATGCGTCTGCAGGCAGCATCCCAGCCGAAGGAAACCTCGTCGGGTGTTTCACTGACCCAGAAGGTGCCGCTGTCAACAAGGGTGTATTTGTCCTTGCGGAACAGCACTGCGGAAATTTCGCCGCATTCCTCGCTCAGGTCGCCCGAATCTCTGCCCACACCGATGAATTCATAGTCGGTCAGATTTTCGGTCAGATTCTGATACCATTCATAGGTGCATTCCTGAATGCCCACGGAATCGGGTGCATATTCTGTAATCAGCTGCGGAACAATAGCTTTTCTTTTTTTGTATTCGCCGAATCGGATATTGAAGGACATAATACGCACGGTTTCGGCATCGGTGAGAACATCCTTGTATTCAATTTCGTTGCTGCAGGAGCAAAGCGTTGCCATGCACAGCACGGCGCAAAGAAAAGCGATGATTTTTGCAAAATTCTTTTTCATAACGAACCTCACTTGTATGCTTGTATTTGAAAATATTATAGCATCACTTTACATAAATGGCAAGAATAAATTATGGTTTATCGTGCTACGCACAAACACCATAATAATGATATATCCGCTTTGCGGATATGATATATCTTCGATATGATGAATGATATATTTTCCT
>JAZOWJ010000273.1:0-7620 GCA_045659125.1 Acutalibacteraceae bacterium | reverse complement strand
GTGAGCGCTTTGCCGAGGCGTTTGCCGATCAGTGCGGTGCCTGGTGCCGTGAGCACAACATGGCCCTGACCGGTCATATGATGGAAGAGCCCACTCTGGAAAGCCAGACCGCAGCTCTGGGCGAGGCCATGCGTTCCTACCGTGGCTTTGACCTGCCCGGCATCGATATGCTCTGCGCCGGTTTTGAATACACCACCGCCAAGCAGGCCCAGTCCGCAGTTCATCAGTTCGGCTATGAGGGCATGCTCAGCGAGCTGTACGGTGTAACAGGCTGGGACTATGACTTCCGCGGCTACAAGCTGCACGGTGACTGGCAGGCCTGTCTTGGTGTCACCATCCGCGTACCGCACCTTTCGTGGTATGCCATGCAAGGCGAAGCCAAGCGAGACTACCCTGCATCCATCCATTATCAGTCCCCGTGGTGGGAGGAATACAGAGCATTAGAGGCCCACTTTGCCCGTGTAAATACCGCCATGACAAGAGGCAAGCCCCTTGTGAAGGTCGGTGTGATCCATCCCGTTGAAAGCTTCTGGCTTCGTTGGGGTCCCAATGACAAGACCGCACTTCTGCGTGATAACATGGATGCAAAGTTCAACAATGTCACCAACTGGCTGCTCAAGGGAAGTATTGATTTCAATTTCATCAGCGAATCACTGTTCCCCACCCTTTGCGAAAACGCAACAGCCCCCCTGCAGGTCGGCGAAATGACTTATGATGCCATTGTTGTGCCCGATTGCGAAACCCTGCGCAGCACAACCCTTGAACGTCTGGAAGCCTTCCGCAAGGCTGGCGGCAAGCTCATTTTTATGGGCAGCGCACCGAAGTTCGAGGACGGCATTCCGAGCGAAAGAGGCAAAAAGCTGTTCGACGAATCGGTCTGCATTTCTTATGACAGAGCAGAGCTGCTCACCGCACTTGCAGAAAACCGCACCCTTGCCATCCGCGATCAGGACGGCACATTCGCAGACGGCTTCATTTATCAGCTTCGTGAAGACACTGATTGCCGTTGGCTTTTCATCAGCCGTTGCGAGGAGCCCTATAACAAGTCCGTCTGCCGCAAACACAAGCTGATGCTGCAATTGAACGGTGAATGGACACCTGTTGTGTATGACACCATCAACGGCACACAGGATGCCATCGATTGCGAATACAAGAACGGACTGACCGTCATTTACAAGACCCTGTACGATTACGACAGCCTGCTGCTCAAGCTCATTCCCGGCAAGGCAAAGGCTGCTGCCAACACCAAAAAGGAATACAAAAAGGTGAAGCAGATCGCAATCCCTGCAAGTGTTCCCTATACCCTTTCCGAAAGCAATGTCCTGCTGCTTGACATGGCAGAATTCGCATTTGACGGCGGTGCATTTGCACCCGAAGAGGAAATTCTGCGTCTTGACAACATTGTCCGTCAGCAGCTCGGCTTCAATCCCCGTGGCGGCGGTGTTGCACAGCCGTGGGTGCTTGAAAAGGAAGAGCTCACCCACAAAATCAGCCTTCGCTTCCATATCAACAGCGAAATCGAATACGAGGGTGCACTGCTTGCCCTCGAGGATGCCGAACGAGCCGAAATCACCTTCAACGGCAAGAGCGTTTCCAACGAAATCACAGGCTGGTATGCGGATAAGACCATCAAGACCGTCTGCTTGCCGACCATTCAGCAGGGTGCAAACACACTCGTCATCACATGGCCCATCGGCGAAACCACCAACACTGAATGGTGCTACATCCTCGGCAATTTCGGTGTAAGAGTGCTCGGCACGGAAAAGACCATCACCACCTTGCCCGAGAAGCTGTATTTCGGTGCAATTCAGAATCAGGGCCTTCCCTTCTACGGCGGCAATATCACCTATCACCTGACCGCCGAGGGCAATGCCTTCAACATTGAAGCCACACGCTATGTCGGAACACTGATGAAGGTCTGCATTGACGGCGACACCAAGGGCAACATCATTTATCCGCCTTATGCACTGACGGCAACCGACCTCGGCGAGGGTGTGCACAAGGTTGACATTACCCTGTTCGGCAACCGCTTCAACAGCTTCGGTGCCGTTCATCTGAGCAACAACAAGCACTCCTGGCACGGCCCCGATTCCTGGAGAACCAAGGGCGATTCCTGGAGCTATGAATATGTGCTTCGCGATGTGGGTATTCTTACAAGACCTGTCATCACCGAAGTCGAATAAAAAAATAAGGGTAAAGAAAGAGAGTAACAATTATGAAAAAAAGCACATTTATGAAGGATTTCAAGGCATTCATCACCAAGGGTAACATCATCGATATGGCAGTCGGTGTTGTCATCGGCGGCTCGTTCGGTAAAATCGTAACCGGTCTTGTCAACTACATCATCAATCCCTTTGTTGCCATGTTCATTCAGGCAGGCAGCCTTGACAGCATCAAAACCGTTATCAAGGAAGCCGAGCTCGATGCAACGGGTGCCGTTGTGTCAGAAGAGGTTGCCATTCTTTGGGGCACATGGGCACAGACAGTCATTGACTTCCTGATTACCGCGTTCTGCATTTTCGTTGTCTTGCGCATCATCATGAATGTAAAGAACCGCTTTGAAAGCGAAAAGATTGCTGCTGCCGAAAAGGAAGCCGCCGAAGCCAAGGCAAAGGCAGACGAAGAAGCCGCAGCCCTCAAAGCCCGTCAGGATGCACTCGAAGAAAGCACCCTCAAGCAGGCCCAGTTGCTCGCAGAAATCCGCGATTTGCTGAAAAAGCAGTAAAAAAAAATGAAGAAGCCGCAGCTTCTTCGACAACCGTACAATGACAAGAAATGTCTTGTATGAATAATTTTTATGGTGTACATAAAAGAAAAAAGGAGAATTGTTATGAATGCAAAAAAAGGTTTAAATATGTTGGGTGTTCTGATCGGTATTGCTGTTATTGTTTTCGGTGTGCTTTGCATTGCAAACCCTGCTGACAGCTATTCCACAAATTCCTCCGAATATGCATCGTTCGGTGCTGATTTTTACACTTATCAGTATCAGGCAACCACGGATGCAGTCAGAAATACCGCTGTTACAGCAAACAACATCCGCGAATTGGGTGAAATGATTGCAACCTATGCAGGTGTTGCATTTATTGTGGCAGGCCTGTTGATTATGATTTATTTCAGCAAGACTCTTGTTGATATAAAAATCGAAAAAGAATCGCTTGCGTCCCCGATTGCGGCAACCCCTGCTGTAACGGAATATGCCTTTGCCGAGAAGGAACAGGAAGAAGTCATTCCCCTGCCGCAAGCCCCTGCCGAAGAAACTGCAGAATAAGAAAAACATAAAAAAAATGCATCCCCGATTTGCAAAATGCAGATCGGGGATGCTCTTTTTTCAGATTATTCTTTTTCCATATACCGATCAATGTCGGCAAAGGCATTTTCAATCGCTTCGGTATGATACAATTCATAAAGATTAAAAATACGCTCTGTTATACCTGCCTTGTCCCATTGCGTGAGAATATCGCCTGCGGTGGTGTTTTTATACTCGGAATACCGCTCGGTCAGATACATAAAAAAAGCCATTTCACGGCTCACGACAAATCACCCCTGAGATACAGAGAATTTCTCGGGTCACCGGTGATTTTTTCACTTTCCCACATATCAAAAATAGCAGGTGCGCCGAATTCCCACATTTCATATTTTTTATCGGACAGCATTTTGTGAATTTCGGAATCGGCAAAGCTGCGAAATGCCTGCATGGGTGTAAAGCCGTATTTTAAGCTGATCATTTTAACGACTTCTGTGTTGTAATAATCCATAATAACAGCAGCAGTTCTTGTCATACCGTAATCACCTCACATAAGGATAAAAATGAAAGCGCCTTTTCCGTTTTGAATACGTATTGATCCTTCAGCCTTTGCGGCAGCAAGCGTTTCAAAGCTTCTTCTTCACTGTAATCACCGTTCAAATACAAATTGATGATCGGCATTGTATTGTCATTTGCGACAGGTCCGATTATAACATCGTAAGAATCTGAAATGCTTTTTCCGGTACGGTTTGCAGCAACAAAACGCAACCATCCGGAATCGGCAGATGCAAATTGCAATGTTTGCAAGCCAAAATCCGCATCGGCAAAATCATACACGGTTACGATCGCTTCTCCGCTGTTTCTTCGCAGCACTGTCAGATTAGCCCATTTTGCAGCCTGTTCAAAATCCGAAGTCAGATAAAATCCGCAACCGAAATCCAATGCTCTGTTGCTCGGAATAATGGCAGGATTACAGACAGAAACATTACTTCCGTGATATAATTTCATTTTCTCACCGTCCTGTTCTGCTCAAATTATATCATATTTATTTTTTTCTTGCAAGTGCATCTTTCACCTATAACAATTCATATATACGAATAAAAATGCATCCCCGATTTGTGAAGTACAAATCGGGGATCGTTTTTGTTCCTTTATTCTTTTTTACTTGCAGAAAAATTTGAGCAGGGTCACCGCGCCGACCAGCATGCAAACAGGGGCAAGAATCACAAATCCTGCACCGAGGGCCAGACAGGTAATCAACAGCGGCAGAGCTACCACAAGCAGCACAACGGCAATGATTTTGGCAGTGCCCCATGCAATTTTGAAGGCAAGCTTGATGCACCAGAAGAACAAAGCAAAGAAAATAGCAGAAAAAAGAATATCAAACATGATAATCGCTCCTTTATGTAAAGTATTTGTTATTTATTGTGATTTCATTATACACAACTCCACACAAAAAGAAAACAACAATATCTGCAAAAAAGCAGGGGTGTTTTTTACAAAAAGTGCAAAAAAGAGCCGTACGGGACGGCTCTTGAGAAATTTAATAGAATGTTGCCACTCTGTCATCACCCGTCAGCGGCTCGCAGGGCTCTGCGGAAATGCAGTTGAGAATCGGGCCGCGTCTTCCGTAAAGGCGGCTGAAGCGGATGTCGATTTTTGCAGTGAGCATGATCCACTGTGCATTTTCGATGGTGTCTGCGTTTGCCCATTTGGTCACAAAGCCTGCGTAGGCAATGTCATCCGCGCAGCAGGTCATCACATGTCTGCCTGCAACGAACATTTTGTCGGGGAATTTGGGGTTGGTGGCACACACTGCCTTGAAGCGGATGGTTTTGCCGTCATATTTTTTCATATCGTCCGTAATGTCCTGATACCACAGAGCATAGTCACGGTCCTCAAGCTCGATAACAGGTGCATTGATATCGAACGGCATGGGGTCAACAATTTCGTCGGGCTGAATGGAGCCGTCCATGAATTCATAAACAATTTCCGCACGGCGTGAAACCCCGCGGACTATTTTGTGATAAGGCATAATGTCTGCCCCGTTAGGCACACGATTAAAAATAATGCTGTCTGCATTCTGCAGCTTGTCAAAAACAAGCGAACGCATATTGGCATTGTAGCTGACAATGGTGTTGGCGTCAAAAAACAGCATATTCTGATACGGCACCCAGTTTTCGGGCATGGCATCATAGAATTTTTGCAGCATCCACATGCCGTTGTATTCCACAAAGGCACGTGTTGCACCTGTTTCTTTTACAAAACGGGACAGAGCCTCTTCGGTCAGGTCCTCCACGTCTTCAATCACACGCTTGTAAACATTGGGCGAAGAAAAACGGGATGCATCGTATTCCTCTTCACCGTCCTCGCAGACGAGAAGAAGTGTTTTTTCACCGGAGTTGACGCGTTTATCCTGCAGCGTATCCTGCAAAAAGAGGGTCTTACCGCTTTCTAAAAAGCCTGTAAACAGATATACGGGAAAATCGTTATTCTTTGCCATTTCAGTTCACCCCGAACAACAGCGACAATGCGCCCTCATGCAGCTTCGAGCCGATGACGCAAAGTCTGCCGATGATGCCGGCAGCACCACAGCGCACCTCACCCTCGCCGGGTGTGTAGTCAAAGTGCAGCCATTCGCCGTTTTCGCCTGCAACAATGCCCTTGGCACGAAGAACAACACCGTATTTGTTTTCATCGCAAAGCTCGTCGAGTGCGTTCTGCAATTCTTCGGCAGTGAATTTCTTTGTGGTTTCTCTACCCCAGCTTGTGAACACCTCATCGGCATGGTGATGATGGTGATGGTCGTGGTCATGGCAACCGCAGGTGCAGTGCTCGTCATGGTCATGATGGTGATGATGCTCGTGCTCGTGTTCGTGGTCATGGTCATGGTCATGACAGCCGCAATCACAGTGCTCGTCTTGGTCATGATGGTGATGATGCTCGTGCTCGTGTTCGTGGTCATGGTCATGGCAGACGCAATCGCAATGCTCGTCATGGTCATGGTGGTGATGATGCTCATGCTCGTGTTCATGGTCATGGCAGCCGCAATCACAATGCTCATCATGGTCATGGTGGTGATGATGCTCATGTTCATGCTCATGCATCAGATGCGCAACAGCAGCCTGCAGGGAATCTCTGCGTTCAATGGCTTCAAGCAAAGCCTTACCGTCAAGCTGTGTGATGGGTGTGGTGATGATAACGGCTTCTTCATTGTGCGAACGAACAAGCTCCACGGCCTTTTCGAGCTTTTCTGCAGAAGCGGTATCTGCATGGCTCATCACAATCGTGCCTGCGTGTTCAATCTGATCGTTGAAGAATTCTCCGAAGTTCTTCATGTACATTTTTGCCTTGCCTGCATCCACAACGGTGGTAAAGGCATTGAGCTGCATGCCAACCTGCACATTCTCACGCACGGCACGGATGACATCGGACAGCTTGCCGACACCCGAGGGCTCGATGATGATGCGGTCGGGGTTGTATTCCTCAACAACCTTTTTAAGTGCTTCTCCGAAGTCGCCGACCAGAGAGCAGCAGATGCAGCCCGAGTTCATTTCACGGATTTCAATGCCTGCATCCTGCAAAAAGCCGCCGTCGATGCCGATTTCGCCGAATTCGTTTTCAATCAGAACAAGCTTTTCCCCTGCGTATGCTTCGTTGAGCATTTTGCGGATAAGCGTGGTTTTGCCGGCACCGAGAAAGCCGGAATAAATATCAATCTTTGTCATTGTAATCAGATCCTTTGCGTTTTTTACCGATATATTATTTTAGCAAATTTGCAAGCAATTGCAAGTGCATTCTTTTAATTTTCAAGAAAATCAACAGCTGTTGCCACGATTTTTTTGAGCACACCGGCTTCAAACGGGCTTTGCACATCCGCTGTTTTGCAAAGGTCAACGAAGGTCTTTTTGCCGCCCTGCCTTGCAAAGGCAAGGTAACGGGCCCATGCGTCTTCCCTGTTTTCGTTCATGAGTGCCCAAAAGGTCAGTGCCACGGTCTGTGCCAGGCAGTAGTCAATATAATAAAACGGCAGCTCATAAATGTGGTGCTGTCTTTGCCAGCCTCTGCCCTCGCCGTAAAATGCAAGGTCGCTGCGGTCACAGAACGGACGGTACTGTTTCTCAAGCTTTTCCCATGCTTCGTGACGCTGTGCCTTGGTAAGCATGGGATTGTCATACACGATGTGCTGGAATTCATCCACCATACAGCCGTAGGGGATAAAGCGGATGCAGCCCTCAAGATGGGCAAGCTTTGCAGTGGGGGTTTTATCACCGTAGAACAGCTCCAGCCACTTCCATGCAAAGAATTCCATGGACATCGAATGGCATTCGCAGGATTCCATGGTGGGGTCCATGTTTTCACGCACCTCAAAATCC
>JAZOWJ010000272.1:0-7088 GCA_045659125.1 Acutalibacteraceae bacterium | reverse complement strand
TGAAATCGTGAAAACAGGCGGCGAATGCGACAGTCCCGTGATGACCATGCAGACGGTGCACATGGAAGCCCTTGTGCCTGTTGCAACAAGCATGGAGCTGCCGACAAGGCTTGCGGTTTTGTCCTCAGGCAAGGCAGTTTTGAGCCAACAGTTTTACGGCTACCGCGAATGCAAAGACGGCTTACAGCACATTTCACCGCGCCGCGGTGTGGATCCGCTCGACCGCTCCAAATGGATTCTTTGGGCAAGAGGAGCATATCAATAAATAAATAAACCATAATTTATACCGCAAAAAAAAGGAGCTGCGCAAACAGCTCCTTTTTTATTTAATAGTCAAATACGTTTGTGTATTCCGTTCGCGGTTCGGCGGGGATGTATTCATCGAGCGTCAGTGTGGCCTGCAGGTTCGAGCCATAAGCTGCGGAATAGATGTTCAGGGTGATGGTGTCACCTGCTTTTTTGCCGCTTAATACAGAGCCGAAATCATCTACATCGCGCACAGTTTTACCATCGACTGCGGTAATGACATCACCCTCTTCAAGTCCTGCGCGATCGGCAGCAGAGCCTGCTTCGACTGCCACGATATAACAGCCGTAGGGCAGACCGTTGGAACGGCTGGTGTTGGTGTAAAGTGATACACCAACAGAGGGCTTACCTGTGACATAGCCGACATTCATGATATCCGAAATCATATACTTGACATCGTCAATCGGAATGCAGAAGCCGAGGCCCTCAATGGTGCTTGAGGCATATTTTGCACTTGCAATACCCACGACCTGTCCGTTTGCGTTGAAAACGGGGCCGCCCGAGTTGCCCGAGTTGATGGCAGCATCCGTCTGGAACATATTGATGACGGAGCCCGTTTCGGTGGTGACGGCGCGTTCAAGATAGCTGACAACACCCTGCGTGAGTGTATACTGCAATTCACCGAGTGCGTTACCGATAATCAGCAGTGTGTCGCCTACCTCAAGTGAGTTGCTGTCGCCGAGCTCAACTGCCTGGAATTCACCGCTGACCTTGAGCACGGCAATGTCATTGCTCTCCTCATAGCCAATCAGCTGTGCAGAGTGCTCCTTGCCGTCGTAATCGGTAGCAACAATGGTTCTTGCACCCTCCACAACATGGTAGTTGGTGAGAATATAGCCGTCCTCTGTCAGGAAAAAGCCGGAGCCGGAGGAGGTGAATTCCTGCTGTTGGGAACCAAAGAAGAAGCCGAAATTAACGGTTCTGACACCCTTTGCGGTGATATTGACAACAGCATTGACATTCTGCTTGTAAATATCGCTTGCACTTGAATTGTTCACGGCAGGCATGGTTTCCTGTGTTGTGGGCTGGGTTGTGGTCTGCGTTGCTTCTGCAGACGGCTCAATGATGTTGATATTATAAGCACCTGTGGTAGCGGTGGTCATGGTTGCCTTGAATGCCTCCAGTGCATTTTCGACCGCATTTTTGGAAGAAACATAGCCCGACACACTACCCACGACAAGGCACAACACCATGCACAGCAATACCTGACCGAAAGACATTCTGCTTTTGGTCTTTTTTTCTTTTTTCTGCTTTTTTTGCTTCTTTTTGCTTGCTGCTGCCTGTGCAGGCTGAGCGTTATACACATTCTGCTGTGCGGAAGCATACTGCGGTCTTTGTGCAGAATACGCACTCTGTGCATTCTGCACGGGCGGTGTCTGCGGTCTTGCATAGGCATAGGTGCAGCCGTTTTCATTGAGATGGGTTGTATTGTAAAATGAATTTACCTTTTCCTGCACGGTCTGCTGTGCTTGTGCAGTGTACACAGGGGTGGGGTCTGCCTGCGGCTGCTGTACAGCTTCAGCTTCCTCAACAGGCTCATCCTGCTTTACAGGTTCATCCTGCGGTACAGGCACATCCTGCAGTACACTCTGCTTATTTTCTTCCTGCGGTGCATTCACCACAGCAGGCTCTTGTGTATTTTCATTTACATTCTGTCCGAACAAATCAAAACGATTTTCATCCATTGAAAAGTCATCCTTTCTGCGCTAAAAAACAAGCTGCGTTTTCTTGCAAACATACTAAATAATCATACTTAAAGATGGCTGAAAATAAACAGAATCAAATCATTTTATACATGGAGGAGGCAGCCTCCTTGGTTGTGTGCTCGCGGATATCAAGCACCTGTGCCTTCATCAGGTTTGCTCCCATCTGAATGGCAATCACATCACCGACCTTGACCTCATAAGAAGCACGGGCAACCTTGCCATTGACCTCCACATGCTTTGCATCGCACAGCTCGTTTGCAACGGTGCGGCGTTTGACAAGGCGGGATACCTTCAAAAATTTATCGAGTCGCATATATAAAAAATCCTTTCTTGCGGAAATTGCTTACGGAAAACCAAAACGGGAGAGAAAGCATCTCTCCCGCCGGGTTTGCATTTTAACTTATTTTGCAACAGCTTCCTTCAGAGCCTTGCCGGCTTTGAAAGCAGGAACCTTTGCTGCGGGAATGGTGATGGCTTCCTTGGTTGCGGGGTTGATGCCCTGCTTTTCGGCTCTTTCACGAACCTCGAAGGTACCAAAACCGATCAGCTGAACAGCTTCGCCCTTAGCAAGAGCTTCGGTGATAGCATCCAGAACAGCATTAACAGCAGCGTCTGCGCACTTCTTGGAAATGTTTTCCTTTTCTGCAACAGCAGCGATGAGTTCGGTTTTATTCATTGTGTTTTCCTCCTTTTTATTTCCAATAGCTTACGCTAATGAATTCCTTTTAACCTCGTCCCAAAGGCGGTCAAGCTCTTCGATGGACGAACTTTTCATATCAATTCCGCGTTCGATGGCCAGTGCCTCAACCCCTGCAAAGCGGTTGCGGAATTTATCGGTGGCTGCGGTGAGAGCCTCTTCGGCATCCACCTTCACAAAACGCGAAACATTGACAACGGCAAACAGCAAATCGCCGAGCTCATCGGCAATGTGCTCCTGATTTCCCTCTGCCACGGCTTCCTTAAGCTCGGCAAGCTCCTCGGGAATCTTGTCGAACGCACCCGACACATCGGGCCAGTCAAAGCCAGCCTTGGCAGCCTTGTGCTGAATTTTTGCACTGCGCATCAAAGCGGGCAGCTCACGCGGAACAGAATCGATAGCCTGCGTGGTGGTTTCGTGGTTTTTGGAATTGCGCTTGATTTTGTCCCAATTGCTGAGCACCTCATCAGTGCTTGCAACATCCACCTCGCCAAAAACATGCGGATGACGCTCAATGAGCTTTTTGCAGATACCGTCGCACACCTCAGCAAAGGCAAACTCTCCTGCCTCCTGCGACAAGCGGGAATGGAACACGACCTGCATCAGCAGATCACCCAGTTCCTCCTGCAGCATCACGGGACTCTTTTTATTGATCGCTTCAATGACCTCATAGGTTTCTTCAATCAAATCCTTTTTGATGCTCTCATGTGTCTGCTCGGCATCCCACGGACATCCGTCAGGAGAGCGCAGAATTTCCATAATCTGCAACAGATCTTCGATTGTGTATTGTTCTTTAAACTGAAAACCCGTAATCATGCGTTATTTCGATTCCTTTTCATTTTTAGCGACTTTATCTATTTTAACCTATAAGTTTGTATTTTTCAAGTACTTTAGCAATTTTTTCTCCCTTCGGGAGCATTTTTATATCACTTTTCGGCAGACTTCTGCTCAAAAGCAGGGTAATTACATACACAACCACAGCTGCAGCAACAGCAAGACAGCAGGCAAGATTGTCGCCGTTGAGCACGGAAATGCCTGTAAAGCCGCCCAAAAGCTTTTCAAACAGGGCATTGACGCACCATGCAGCACCGCCTGCACACACAGAGCAGAACAAGGGCTTGAGTACAGCAGACATCCAGTTGAGCCTGATTTTGGTAGCCTTCAGAAGGCTGGCAAGGCAAACAGCATCGATGGCGAGATTGCAAAGGAAGGAGCCGATGGCGGCACCCTTCATATTGACAGACGGCAGCCCGACAAGAATGAAGTTTGCAACAATCTTCACCACAGCACCGCAGGCAATGGCAACGATGGGCACCTTTTCCTTGCTGACAGCCTGCAACATGGAAACCAAGGGCTGCTCAATGGCAAGCAGGAACACGGTCAGACCGTAAATGACAAGCACAGGGGCAATATGTTCAATGGCGAGTGCATTTTTTTCAGAAAGGCCATAGAACAGGCTCAGAACATCCTCACTGAGCACGGCAAGACCGATGCCTGCAGGGAATGCAATCATCAAGGTCATACGAACGACCGATTCGATAGAGTTTTTAATACCCTTTTCATCGCGGTTCATCCACATTTCACGAAGCACGGGCAATGCGCTTAAGCCCAGTGTGATGGTAAAGGTGGGAACCAGGTTCTTGAATTCAAGCACGGTGTCATACGCACCGAACAGATAGTCCTTAAGCTCGGTGGTGGCGGTAAAGCCGAGCGTCTGCACCACATTGGAAAATTCCGAATTGAACAGGGACGGAAATTCATCAAGCACATATTGCAGGCGGTTCTGCACCGTCCAGTTGTCGATCAGGGTGGTCACATTGGAAACAATGGCACTCGTTGCCATGGGAACAGACAAGGTCAAAAGCTGTCTGCGAAGGGTCTTTGCAGGCAGACTTTCGGGAGAAGCGAGCAGCTCAGCCTCGGAAATGCCGTCCTTTTTGCTGCGGTAGCGGATATAAAGATACAAAAAGCTGAAAACAGAGCCGATGGTGACACCTGCGATGGCACCTGCTGCCGCATAGGCGCTGACGGTGTCGGACACGACATGATTGAGCACGGGGATTTTATCAAGAAAAGGAATGACACCGGCTGTGACAAGATTGATGGCAACAAAGCCGAAAATAAGCTTGCCTGCCGCCTCATATATCTGCGACATGGCAGAGGGGGTCATGTTGCGCATGCCCTGATAATAGCCGCGGTAGCTGGACATGATGCAGCAGAAGAACATGGAGGGAGCCAGGGTGAGAATAGCAGGAATGGCATTGAGCATGTTGACAGACAAGGCATAGGGGTAAGCCAGCAGCAGCACCAGCACCGTACAGACGATGCCCATGGTGATGAACAGCTGGTTGGATGCCTTCATCAGCGTGCGGACATCCTTGAAGCGCTCCTTGGCGGCATATTCTGCAACCATACGCGACACGGCGGTGGGAAGTCCTGCAAGGGCAATGGAATAAATGGGGGTATAAATATTATACGCGGTTGCGTAATAAGCCCTGCCCTCAAAGCTGATGGCATAGGTCATGTATATTTTGAAAAAGACACTGATAATCTTGACAACGATAACCGCCATGGAAAGCACCATTGCGCCGTTGAGCAGAGATTGCTTTTTTCGTTCTGCCATATTTTCCTCTCCCTTTACGAATGTAGTAAAAAGCCGTCTGTAAGTTTATATGCGCACCTCGTCATAAAAAGAAGCAATGCGCTCTTTTCTTGCCAGCAGCTCGTCAAAACGGCTGACATATTCATAAGGATATTTAAAATTGAAGATACGCTCAATTTTGGTGGAGTGCGGATCCCTGAGCTTGGTAACGGCACCGCCGCCCGAGGCAAGCACGGTGTGCACCTCTTCCATCATGTAAACATTGTAAATGCATTCCCTGCCTGGCTTGCACCAGCCGACATTTTCGAGATTGCCGATGCATTTGCTCTGACGATACATATAATACGGCCTGTAGCCTGCCTTGGTCAGCAGCTCACTTGCGGTGTCGAGCATCTGCACGGTATCCTTTGCGGCCTTGTGCCATTCGTGCTCGGTCACAAGCTCACTCGAGCGCTTGAGTGCAAGAGTGTGCACGGTGATATTTTCGGGATCAAGCGCAATAGCCTGCTGCAAGGAATCGGCAAAGCTGTCGGGTGTGTCCCCGGGCAGGCCTGCAATGAGGTCCATATTGATGTTATCAAAGCCGATTTCACGGGCAGTTTTGTAGGCTTCATAAAAATCTGCAACGGTGTGTTTTCTGCCGATGTTGGCAAGCACGGTATCGTTGAAGGTCTGCGGATTGACACTGATTCTCGTGACACCTGCATCAAAAAGCACCTGCAGCTTTTCACGGGTGATGGTATCGGGTCGGCCTGCCTCTACGGTATATTCACGCACCCCGGAAAGGTTAATGCTTTCACGCACGGCATCGGTGATATCCTTCAGCTGCGCTGCGGTAAGTGAGGTCGGAGTACCGCCTCCGATATAAAACGACAAGGTCTGCAGACCGAGCTCGTCGGCAATGCGTGCGTTTTCTTTGATTTCACGACACAAAAGTGCGGCGTAGTCGGGAATGAGCTTTGCAGCCTGCTTAACGGAATGCGACACAAACGAGCAATAGCTGCAGCGTGAAGGGCAAAACGGCACGGACGCATACTGCGAAACACTGTTTTCGTCCGAAAGAGCCACCACGGCATCCTCGGCTTCCGCCACACTGACGGCAAGCTGTGCCTTTGCAGGGCTGACCTCCAGAAAATCCACAAAACGTTCAATGGCCTTTTCCTTGCCGCATTGCTCAATATAAGACCGCATGAGCTTGGACGGACGCACACCCGTCATCAAGCCCCACGGGGGCTTGTAGCCTGTTAATTTAATCAGACATTCGCAAAGTGCGGATGCCATCAGCCACTCACCGTCTGCACACAAAAGCTGTTCATCGGTTGCAAAGCGGGTCGCGGTTACCGTTTCGCCATGCAGAACGGCCTTTGCAAAAAGATCTGCCCCGCCGTCTGTTTTTGTAAGGATGGTTGAAAACACCCCGTCCGTTTCAGGCAGGTCGTCTTCAGCCGTGACAATTTTTTCCATCGGAAAAAAAATGCGCACAATATTTTCCATTTCAAACAGATAGTCGTGGTTTTTACAGATGAGATACATAATTTATCTTCTTTTTCACATATAGGGATTGTATTTTCTTTCGTGAACAAGGGTGGTTTCCTCGTTGTGACCGGGCAGCACACGCAAATCATCTGCCAATGCAGCCAGTCTTTGCAGGGAATTTTTCATTTGCACGCCATCACCGCCGGGAAAATCCACACGACCGCAGGTTTCCCTGAACAGCGTGTCACCCGAAAACAGGGTTTCTCCGCAAAGATAGCAAACACTGCCAACGGTGTGACCG
>JAZOWJ010000271.1:0-10917 GCA_045659125.1 Acutalibacteraceae bacterium | reverse complement strand
GAGCGTCAGCGACCCTCAATATTTTCCGTCAGGAAAATATATCATTCATCATATCGAAGATATATCATATCCGCAAAGCGGATATATCATTATTATGGTGTTCGTGCGTAGCACGATAACCCATAATTTACTGCCTGACTTTTAGATTGTTTTAAGGCGCAGGGGATAGGATGTAAAAAAATATGGTGTTATTTATTCTTTTATTTTATAAAAATACTTGTTTTATAGATATCGTTGTGTTATTATAAAATAGAATAAACATGTATACCCAATACCCCGACCAATAAGAAGATTATGGTGTAAGGAGTTTTTGAAATGTCCGAAAAAGATTTGAATTTGCCTGCATCCGACGAAGCCGTCGATGCAATCCTTGCCGAGGTGCTCGGTACGGCAGGGACAAGTATGGCAAAGCGTTATTCCGGTGACGGGGCAAGCGTTCCCGAACGCAAGGCCGTGGAAGAGACCGCACCGCAGCAGCCCGAGCAGCAGCCTTCTGTTGCAGCACCCAAAAACACGGTGCCGACAGGCTCTGCACAAAATTATGATATGAGTCCCGAAATGCTCAACGAGGACTACCGTGCAGCCGCAGCAAGATATGATGTCAACGGCTACCGCATTTCGGCTTCCCAGCCTGCAGGCTATGCGCCGTATCCGACCTATCCTGCATATCCTGCATACCCTGTGTATCCGCAGCCCGTTGCGTATGCACCGTATCCGACCTACCCTGCATATCCTGCTTATCCGCAGCCCTATGCATATCCTGCCTATCCGACAGGCTATGAAGGATATGCCGAATATCCTGCCGAGCAGATGCAGCCCACACCCGAGCAGAACGCAGGACAGGATGCCTATGCTGCTGCAGCAGGCTCAAGAGTTGTGTATGATGCTGACTGGGCAGACGGAAAGCAGCCCAAGGCAGCGAAGCAGCCTGCACAGCCTGCAGTGCCCGTTATGCAGGCAGCCAACAGCGGTAAGCCCCATGTGAATCCTGCGTTTATCGATCCGCTGTCCGCTTATGATGACGATGAGGAGGAGCTGACCCCTTACACAGGCAGTGTTTCCTTTGCTGATCGTCACAACACAAAAGCAAACCAACCGCCCGCACAAAAAAAGCAGGGTACGGATTTTTTTCCGGCAGGTTTTTCCGCAACAAAAAATAATGCAGGTGCCGCGGACGGAAAAACCACCCCTCAGAGCCAAGCGGCCCCTGACGGAGAACGCGAAAGAATATTCGAAGGCTTCTCCGATGATTACGAAAAAACAAAGAACCGAAGCCGTGAATGGATGATGACGGATGCGGAGCTGCTCGATTCCCGTGAGCAGCGCCGTCGGGATGCTGAGGATGCTCTGCAGGCATTCCGCCTTGCGCATTCGGACAAGCCTGCGGACACCGCAGCCGATGACGAGCAGCGCCGCCGAAAGGCAGAGGCGCAGCAGATTATTGCAGAGCGCTTTGCACAGGCTGCAGCTGCCGAAATTCTGTATGACAGCACCGAGCGCTTTGAAGGCGATGCGGTCACTGAAGCGCAGGATGCGTCCGGGGACGACTATGACTACGGCTACAATTTCAATTATGATTATGATTACGAGAACGGAGGCGACGGGGAATTGTATTATAACAATCCCGAAGAAAGCAGCCCGGAAGTGAAAAAGCAACCGGCTGAAAAGAAGAAAAAAGGCAATAAATTCACGGCATTTATCCGCCGTAATGTTCCGCACAAGGGGCAGACCAAGCGTGAGATGATCAGTTGTATCATTATGGACCTTGCATTTCTTGTGCTCATCGGCGGTTTGATTTTCTGCGGTATTTACTTGAAAAATTACCTTGAAACAAAGCATAAAATGCCGATACTTGAGGATACGATTTATGAAGAAGGGCTTGCCGACAAGCTGACCGAGGTTGAACTGAATCAGCTGTGGACGGATCTCAAGGCAGCGTATCCTAATATTGACTATCCCGATGGGATGAACCCTGACTTTGCAAAGCTCTACACCGTCAACCAGGACGTTGCAGGCTGGGTCAAGATTGAGGGTGCTGATATTTCCACCGTCATTCTGCAGGCAGATGACAACGATTATTACCTCTATCGCGACCTTTATAAAGACCAGACCAAATACGGCACACCCTTTGTGGACTACCGCAACAACATGAGCAGCCCGGGCTTAAGCCGTAACACCATTGTTTACGGCCACAATACCCATGACGGTCTGCTGTTCTACAACCTGACCCGTTATCTGCAGCTGTCGGGCTACAAAAATGCACCTGTATTTTCCGTCAATACCCTGTTCAACGGTATGACCTACTGGAAAGTCTTTGCCGTCACACTGTCCGACTCCACAACGGATGAATTCGAGTATCTGTATACCAACTTCACAAGCGATACCTCCTTCCTGTCCTTCATTGACGACATCCGTGCACACTCCATGTTCGATATTCCCGTCGATGTGGTTGCAGGGGATAACATCATCACCCTTTACACCTGCTATCAGGATCTGTTCAAGGACGGACGCCTGACTGTTTTTGCCCGTCAGGTCAGAGCCGGTGAGGATCTGCTTGTTGATACCTCCAATGCAACGGTCAACAGCGATTGCATCTATCCCAATGCCTACTACGGCATCACCTATGAAAACTCCACCTCTGCCGTGACCGGCACCACCGCTGCCGACAGCACCGCACAGGAAGACACAACCGTCTCCGGTGATGTCACGCAGCTGCCCGAGGATCCGACCGAGGGAGAGGAAAATTACGGTGAAGAGCCCGAATACATTCCCGGCGAGCCGGAATACGGTGAGGATGAAACACCATCCTCCGAGGATAACGGCAGCATCGGATAAAATCTTTTCTATTTCCGCAGTGTGAGAGGAATACGATATGGATATCAAGCTCAAAATTCTTTGTTTCGGAGCCCGTTGGAACTCCGACACCGCACAGCTCGGTGATGTACTGCGTTATGTGCTCAACGGCTATCTTCCCAAGGGGAAGGAGGTTGCCTATTATGACTCGGTAACCGAAGCGCTGCCTGAATTCTCCACCCGTTTTCAGGGAACGCATGCCGTTCTGCTGCTTGCAGACACATCCGATTATGCACACATCAAGAGCCTGCTTGCAAAGGCATTGCATCTGCAGCTGCAATCCATGCCCGAAATTGCAAAAAATACCCGCAACACCATCGGGGATTTCCTTTCGGGCTCAGATGAAATGATTGCACACTGCGCCGTGCCTGCAGGTAAAAAAATCTTCTGCCTCGGCGATGGTCTGTATGCAGGCTTTGCCGTCACGGCAGGTCAGCAGAATCTGATTCTTTTACCGCATCACAAGGACAGAACCGTGACACTGCTCAATCAGCAGGTCATTCCGTATCTCAATGAGTTTTACGGCTGCCGCATCCCCACGGATGCCTCCTGCCGTTACTACATGAGCAAGCTTTGCGAGGAGCTGCACTCCTTCAATGAAAAAATGGGTGTTTCGGGCACCAAAACCGCTGTGCTCATCCGCAATGAGGCACAAAAAATTGCAGGCTTCCTGCCCATGCTTCGCTTTACCCCCTCTGCAGAGACCCGTGGCAAGCTGCCTGTGCTTGAATATGCCGCAAACCTTTCCATTGCTGCGTGTGAGCTCGAGGGCAATCCCTACGGTGCAGCCATGACCAGCGCCTTCTTTACAGGCACCGAGGCCACGGCACAAACCGAAAAATGCGTTTATCTTGCTTTCACCGATGACGATGACACCGAGGTGCGTGAGGTACGCTCGTTGAACGGTGAGGATATTTCCGAATTCCTGAACCGCTGCACCGAGGAGCTTTTCAAGCTTTCGCTCGAAAGAGTGCGAGCCATGCACAAAAAGGCACTCGCCGAAGAGGATGAGGACGAGCCCGTTTCCGTATTCACTCCCGGCAAAAAGGCATTGCTTGCCGTGCTGACCGTGCTTGCTATGGCCGTCGGCTTTGCGGTTTCGTACTTTGCAACCTCGTACTTTGCAGCCGATCGTGTGCTGCTCAATCAGCAGTCCTCGTCCGCACAGGACACGGCAATCACCGAACAAACAGAGCAATAATCCCTATTTTCAGGAGGAACATATATCATGGCTATTCTTATTTCCGGCGGTGCCGGTTTTATCGGCTCTCACACCTGTGTGGAGCTGCTCAATGCAGGCTTTGAAATTGCAGTGCTCGATAACTTCTGCAATTCCAACGCAGAAAGCTGCAAGCGTGTTGAAAAAATCACGGGAAAGACTTTCCCCGTTTACACCTGTGACATCCGCGACAAGGCAGGTCTTGACAAGGTTTTTGCAGAAGTGAAGCCCGAGGCTGTTATTCACTTTGCAGGTCTCAAGGCTGTTCCCGAAAGTGTCAAAAAGCCGCTTCTTTATTATGATAACAACATTGCAGGCACTGTTACACTGCTGCAGGCTATGGATGATGCAGGCTGCAAGTGCATTGTTTTCAGCTCCTCTGCAACCGTTTACGGCGACAACAATCCCGTACCGTTCAAGGAAGACATGCCCGAAGGCAAAACCACCAATCCCTACGGCACCACCAAACTTTACATTGAACGCATCCTCAAGGATCTTTGCATTTCCGATCCCGACTGGCACGTCTGCATCCTGCGTTATTTCAACCCCATCGGTGCACACGAAAGCGGTATGATCGGTGAGGCTCCCAACGGAATCCCCAACAATCTTATGCCCTATATCACACAGGTTGCTGTCGGCAAGCGTGAAAAGCTGAGCATCTACGGTGATGACTACAACACGCCTGACGGCACGGGTGTGCGTGACTATATCCATGTAACCGACCTTGCCATCGGTCATGTCCGTGCGGTTGAACGTGCTCTCAAGACCGCAGGCGCAGAAATCTTCAACCTCGGCACAGGTCACGGTGTCAGCGTCCTTGAGCTTGTCAATGCATTTGAAAAGGCTTGCGGCAAGCCGCTTCCTTATGTGATTGCAGAACGCAGACCCGGTGATATCGATACCTCTTATGCCGATGCATCCCGTGCAAACGAGCTGCTCAACTGGAAGGCAGAGCGCGGTGTTGATAAAATGTGCGAGGATAGCTGGCGTTGGCAGAAAAACAACCCCAACGGCTACGATGAATAACATAAAATCAATTTTTTGCGGTCTTGTCTGCATGCTGCTTGTTTTTTGCAGCCTGCCTGCCTCTTCGGCTGCCGAAGTGCCTGGCATCACATGGGCACGATTGGAAGCAAAACAGAATTATGCTGTTCTGCATTTTGAAACCCCTGCCGAATATCTCGGAAAAATCGACGGCTATGAGCTTCGCACCGAGTCTGTGGACTGGATGCGTGTTGCCGACGGTGCAGGCGGTACAATGCAGCTTCCCGAGGGCGGCAAGGTGTATCTGCGATGCACCTATGAGGGCTGGTACGGTGCTGCGTGGAGCGCTTATGTGCAATTCGGCGAGGCTTATATCCTGACTGATTCCGTATCGGGCGCAAGCATCGCCTACCGTGCATCGGACGCATTTCCCGACAATGCGTATCTGTCGGCAGACCGCATCACCTCAGGCAGAGTGTTTGAGGATGTCAAACAGTCCGTGCAGGCATCCGTACACTTTGAGCTGTATGATATCTATTTTCTGTATGCTGACGGCCATACCTTTGACCCTGCTGATGCGGCAATCATCCGTTTGCCCTTGGGCACACAGCTCAAAAGAGGCAAATGTGCGGTTTATTATGTGGATGAGGCAGGCAAGCGCCTGCTTACGGTAAGTGCAGAATATGACCGCACCTGCATTGCATTCCGCAGCATGGGCCCCGGGCTTTACTTCGTGACCGATGAAAGCAGGGGAGAGCCTGCCGAGCCGACCCCGTCAGCACCTGCCATGGGCAGTGTGTTCAGCTTTTACGGTGCGCATCTTGTGATGGGGGATGTTGACGGCGACAAAGCCGTAACCTCGGCTGATGCCCGTATGGTGCTTCGTGCCTCAGTGGGGCTTGAAAGCCCCGATGCAAAACAGAGTGAATGTGCCGACACCGATTACAGCTGCACCATCACCGCAGCCGATGCACGCACGGTGCTTCGCTACAGTGTCGGTCTGTAAAAGAACAGGTCTGAAAGGAATCGGTAAATTTTTGCCGTGTTCCCAACATAGAAACAAATTACCAAACGGAGGAAAAAACGATGAAAAAAATGCTTTGCATGCTTCTTGCTCTTCTGATGACCGTTTTTGCCTGCATTCCTGCTGCAGCGGTGACTGACCTTCCCGTCAGCACACTTCCTGCTGCCAACCTTGCAGACGACGGTGACGGTGTTTATACCGTTTCATTCACCCAGCCTTCCGAGGACTACAAGGACGGCTACTGGTTCACGACGTCCAAGGACGGCGAATATGAGTATGTGGAAGAAACCGATCCCGAAAAGCTTGCCGACGAGCAGTGGCTGTATGAAAACGATTATATCTATGACGAAGAAAATGACCGTTATCTGCTTGCCAAGGATATCATCCGCGGCTTCCCTGAAAATCCTGTTTATTACACCGTAAAGAAAATGCCCAAGAGCATGGCTGTTGATGCAGGCGAAATTGTTACCTTCAAGGTCAAAACCTCGCCCAAATACAATCAGACCACGGTTGTTGTGCGTGCAAACGGTATCAATGTGCAGCCCAACGTCAAGGGTGAATATTCCGTGCTTGTCAATCAGGACATCAACATCAATGTTGTTGAA
This sequence comes from Acutalibacteraceae bacterium, assembly GCA_045659125.1. GTDB lineage: Bacteria > Bacillota > Clostridia > Oscillospirales > Acutalibacteraceae > RUG806. The sequence goes on along the minus strand of JAZOWJ010000271.1, from coordinate 4,232 downwards.
CGCGGTGCTGCAGGTGAAGAAGTGCTGCTTCGTTCTCATTTCTTTGTTTATCTGCCCAAGGGTGAAGAAGGCGAATTCCGTTGCCGTACTCTTGAAAACACCAACTATCAGGTTATTTTCTACGGCGACAGCTTTGATTTCCGTCTGATTCTTTCCGAGGATACGGTTGTGAATAAGCTTTCGGTTACCGTCACAAGAGGCACCAATTCCATGGAAGAGGAGCTCGGCTTTGATCCCTCTGCCGTGCTCAGTCAGATCGGTCTGGGTGCACCGCTTGAAACCCTTACCAGCTACGGTACGGATGCATCGGGTGCAAGACTTTACAGAGTTGAAAATGTAACCACCGACATCACCATCAATGTTGACGGTGTCAAAACTGCGGAAAGCTCCAATACCATGAACCTCATCATGCGCATTCTTCGCTTCCTGCTGAATCTGCTCGGCATCAGCCTGCCCTTCTTTGATGATATGGATGTTTCCTACAATGTCACCATCAAGAACGACAGCCCCGACCTTGATTACGCAATCCTGCAGGGTGCAACCAACGATGAGCTCAACGGCAATGTCTACAAGGTAGGCAGCGGTGACAACATCTCTCTCGTTGTTTACAAGTATGATGCGCTGCAGGATGTTATCGTCACCTGGGAGCCCGGCAACGAAATCGGCGGCAATTACTCCAGCGAATGGATTGCTGACTACGATCAGAATGCCGAAAGAGCTTATTATTACGCAATCTATAATATCGACAACATCACCGCTGACACGGTTGTAACCATCACTCCGGGTGCATAAGACCATGAGAAAAAGATTCTTAAGCATATTTTTCATTTTTATACTGTCGGCAGGCTTGTGCCTGACCGCAGCTGCAACGCAGGTGCAGCCGACAGCCAATGCGTCCTTTGCACAATTGCGTGCGGTTTCGGCTTCCGGTATGGAAAGCATCGCACTCACCGCAGGGGTCGGCGATGCTGTTACCCTGAAGCTGTATGTGAATGTGGATGAAACACAGCAAACAGCCTTTACCCTGCAGTATGATGATTCCGTCTTTTCCATGAGCGGAATGACGGTGCACGAAACGGACGGTCAGTGCACACTGACCACAACCGGTGTTGCCGCAGGTCTTGTTTCCTTCAGCTATCAATACAACAAGGCAGGAGCGCTGCAGGGTGCTGTGTGCCTTGCCACCCTGACCTTTGAGAACAAATCGGATATTTCGCAGACGGCTTATGCGTTTTCTCTGCGTACCGATGAAGCACAGCTGTGTGATCCTGTTACCGTGACGGTCGATCACCGCCATGCATTCGGCAGCTGGGTTACTGTTTCCGTATCCGAGGACGGCAAAATGCAGAAGCAGAAGCGTGATTGCCTGCACTGTGAGCTGCGTCAGGAGCAAACCGTTCCTGTTGTGGACTACAGCATTTCGCTCAAGTCCGATGCCAAAAACATTAAATACAATGCAAGCAAGCAGGTGCTGTATGCCATTGCCCCCGGCACAAAGGTCGGCACACTCATCGACAGCCTGACAACTGCAGGCACTATGCAGGTGGTTGACAAGAACGACAACGGCAAATCCCGCAACGATGTGCTCGCCACAGGTATGAAGCTGTATGTGCTCGACGAAGGGGACGGCATGGATGCCAATGTGCAGTTCACTGCTCTCATTTCCGTATTCGGTGACGGTGACGGCAGCGGTGACGGTGCGGTTTCCGCAAGCGATGCGCGTCTTGCACTGCGTCGCAGTGTATCCCTTGAAAACAGCCTGACCGATGCGCAGCTTTATGCACTGGATGCCGACGAAAGCGGCAGCATCAACGCAGGCGATGCACGATTTGTTCTGCGTGTTTCCGTTCAACTCGAGGCCTTCTATGCAATCAATGCAACCGCTGTTGTTCTTAATAAGGAAGCAATCAGCATGAGCCTCGGCGAGCAGCAGACCCTTGTTGCGGCTGTTCTGCCTGCTGAAGCAACCATAAAAACCGTGCAGTGGTCCAGCAGCAACACTGCGGTTGCCACGGTTTCCAACGGTGTTGTCACCGCAAAGGGACCCGGCAATGCGGTTATCACTGCTACCGCCAATTCGGGCGCAAAGGACACCTGCACAGTGACCGTTACGCAGAAGGTCACAGGCCTTACGGTCAATCGCAGCAATTTCTATCTGCCTGCAGGCACGGGAAAAGCAAGAGACCTGACCGATTCGCTTGTGATTGAGCCTTCAACGATCACTGCTGCAAATGCAGTATGGACCTCCTCCAACAGCGCTGTAGTTGTTAAGGACGGTGTCATCAGCTGCTCGAAGGATTATAATTCTCTTTCCTCAAAAACCGCAAAAATCACCAGCACCTTCCCGTGCGGTGCAACGGCCTCCTTCAATATAACCCTGCTGCCTGCAAGCGCAAGCTTCTGCGGCTTCAAGTTTGAGACTGTGCAGGTCAATGAAGGACAGCAGTTCAGGCTTTCCGGTGTCATAGAGGGCATCTCAACACCCAAAATCGTTTCCGATAATACCGATGTGCTCACTGTTGGCAGCAATAATGTCATCACCGCCAAGGGTGCCGGCACCGCAACCCTGACCTGCTCGGGTGTGGATTATTCCGAAAAGGTTACCGTTACGGTCAGAAGCAAGAGCCTGCGTGTTGTGTCTGTGCTTGCCAACAACAACGGCAATGACCTAACGGTTTCGGTTAAAAACACCGACACACAAACACTCACCAACATCAACATGGCTGTTGCCTGCTACGATAAAAACGGAGTGCTGCTCACCACAAAGTATTGCACAATCAGCAATCTTGCCGCAGGTGCAGGCTCAGGCTATGTGTGGAAGGATCTTTGGGGGGATGCAGCAGTGGCTTCCGTCCGGATTACGCAAATCACCCTCACCTATGCCGACGGCCACATGATAACCCTGCCGCAGGGCTGCTGGCAAACAGGGGAATAAAAAAAGGGACTGCGGATGCAGTCCCTTTTTTAATGCAAAATGCAAAATGGAAAATGAAAAATTATCGGGTCGCTGTCGCTCCGATTATAGAACGTAATGGAATTTACATGAAAAATGAAATAGCAAAATTATCGGGTTGCTGTCGCTCCGATTATAGAACGTAATGGAATTTACATGAAAAATGAAATAGCAAATTTTTAAACATTTGAGAACTTATTTTATATGACATTCATATACAGAATCAATGCAAACTAAAATATAAAATAGCAAAACCAAAAATTATATCTTCTATAATGGCAACGCCATTCCTTTAATTTTGCATTCTGCATTTTGCATTTTTATTCAAAAAACCGTCCTCGAGTGAGGACGGTTTTTTTTAACCCTTGGAGCCGAGCTTTCCGCCCTTGGAGCCGCCTGTTGAAGTGAACGAGCGATCCACGGCAAGAATGTTGGTGTCGAAGGAATAGGTGAAGCTTTCTTCCTGTCTGCGGCGCTTGAGTGCGAGCTCAATCATGCGGTCAAGCAGGACATTGTATTCCACGCCGACAGGCTTCCACAGATAAAACGAAAGCGAGCCGGGAATGGTGTTGATTTCGTTGAGGTAAACCTTGTCGGTTGCACCGTCAATCATAAAGTCGATACGCGAAACACCGTTGCAGCCGAGTGCCTGAAATGCCTTGACAGCCATGGTGCGGATTTCTTCTCTGCGCTCGGGGGAAATGTCGGCAGGAATCTTACGCGAAAGGCTTGCCATACCTGCGCCCTTGCTGCCCTTGGAGCCGCCCATTTTACCGCCCTTGGCACCGCCGAGCTTGCCGCCCTTCGAGCCGCCACCGCCGCCACCGCCGGTGTATTTGTCGGCATAGCTGAGGATTTCATCGGTCTTGATGGGCTGTTCACATTCGCTGGCCTCTGCGTAATCAACGTCACCGCAGACCGAGCAGTTGATTTCCGTCAGGTCTGTAACGGCTCTTTCAATCAGCAGCTGCGGAGCATAACGGAATGCATCGTCCAGAGAATGCAGAAGTGCCTTGCGGTCCTTTGCAAGGCTGATACCGACGGACGAGCCGAGGTTGACAGGCTTGACGATGACAGGATAGCCGATTTTGGCTTCCGTTTCATCGAGGATTTTTTCGGGCTCTGCAAACTCGCTGACGTTCACGCGGATGCAGTCCAGAACGGGCACACCGCACTGCATGAGAACGGTTTTCATAACATATTTGTCCATGCCGACAGCGGAGGAGAGAACGACGCAGCCGACAAACGGAAGGCCGAGAGGCTAGAGATAGCCCAGCAG
>JAZOWJ010000270.1:0-22940 GCA_045659125.1 Acutalibacteraceae bacterium | reverse complement strand
CGTTTCTTTGCGCATTTCGAAGATAGCTCATGGTTTCACCGAGCGCACACAGTGCACAAGGCTTGTCAGCAAGCTCAAGCTCGGAAAGACTTTGCTTAAAATGCCGTTCGGTGCTGACTGTAAAATCCTGCAAAGTGAATGCGTTTCCGTTAATGACGGAAGATGCCGCATTCATTTTTCTGCTTATGTATTCATTAAGCTTTTTATCCTCTGCAGCAATCTCGTTGAGCAAAATTTCTGTAGGCAGATATTTTGCAAGCTCGTTGATAATGCGCTCACTAAGACGTTCACCCTGCAACTCGCAAGCATAAACGGCACTAGTGGAGACATCGCAGAAGCAAAGACCGACAGCATCATTCAATTTATAAATACAAGCAAGATAATTGTTTTTTGATTCGTCAAGCATTGTGCTTTCGGTAACAGTACCCGGGGTTACAATGCGGACAATATCACGTTCAACAAGACCTTTTGCCTGCGCAGGATCCTGCGTCTGTTCACAAATGGCAATCTTGAAGCCCTTTGCAATCAGTTTACCGATATACCCCTCTGCAGCATGGAACGGGATCCCGCACATGGGGGCACGTTCAGGCTGCCCGCAATCACGGCCAGTCAGCACAAGATCAAGCTCACGCGATGCTGTGATTGCATCATCAAAAAACATTTCATAAAAATCGCCGAGGCGGTAAAAAAGGATTTCATCCTTATGCTGCTCTTTGATTTTAAAATACTGTCGCATCATAGGTGTATATTCAGCCAATGATACCGCCTCCTTTCAGTGATTCATTCGTATTTTAGCCGCAACCGCCGCAGGTGGAGCAGGAACCGGTGCAGGAGCCGCCTTCGGGAGCAGGCTCACAGGTTGCAGGATCTTCACCGTTGACACAAAGAGAAAGAATCTGAATGATGTAGTTCATCATATCATCGACACTCTGACGTGCATTCTCATAGTTGCGCATATTTTCATTGAGCATGACTTCGCCGTAGAGCTTACGGAAATCCTCATCAAAAGCTGCAAGCTTTGCTTCGTCTGCATCTTCCTTCTGTGCTTCTGTCTGATAAGACAGCTGCAGAAGATTCAGCTTACCGATGAGATCATTAAGATTCTGATCTTCTTCATTTGCGGTCTTTGCCTTGATATAATCAAGGTAACGAGCATCCTGCTGAATAGCAGCGCCGAGTTGTCTTGTCAATGCAATAATGTCCATTTTGTTTTCTCACTTTCTGAAATTAATTTTTTATTTTACCAATTCGCCGTGAACAACCCAGTTGCCGGCTGATGTTACTTTTACATCACAAAATGTGCCGACAAGGGATTTATCCCCTGCAAAATCAATATTGACATTTCCTTGTGTGCGACCTGTCAGATATCCGTCCTTTTCGCGGGTTTCATCTTCAACAAGCACACGATAAACCTTACCGATCATGGAAGCAGTTCGCTTTGCGGCAATTTCTTCCTGCACAGCAAGCAGCTCACGCATCCATTTTGATTTTTCTGCATAAGGAACCGGATCTGGCATTTGCGCAGCCTTGGTTCCCTGTCTTGCAGAGTAAATAAATGTGAACATGGAGGTGTAATTTATTTCACGAACCAATGAAACGGTGTCGCAGAATTCATCGTATGTTTCTCCCGGGAATCCGGTAATGATATCTGTTGTCAATGATATATCAGGCATGACCGTGCGAGCATACTCAATCAATGAAATGTAGTGCTCTCTTGTGTAGCGACGATTCATTTCCTTGAGAATTCTGTTGTTGCCTGACTGAACGGGCAGATGCAGGTGACGGGCACATTTTTCACACTCCGCCATTGCATCCAGCAATTCCTTCGTGCAATCCTTCGGATGCGAAGTCATAAAACGTATAATGAAATCGCCATCAAGTGCATTAAGCTTTCGCAGGAGTCGGGGAAAATCAATATCCTCTGCAAGCCCTTTACCGTAAGAATTGACATTCTGACCGAGCAGGGTGATTTCTTTTGCACCACCTGCAATCAGTTCCTTCGCTTCAGCAAGAATGGCTTCGCTTTTACGACTACGTTCTCTGCCTCTGACATAAGGCACTATGCAGTAGCTGCAAAAATTATCACAACCGTACATTACAGGCAGCCATGCTTTTACATCCCTGTCACGAAAAACAGGCAAACCCTCTGCAATAGCACCGTCGGTTTCCTCTGTTGCAAAAACGCGTTTTCTTCCGGTCAGAACTTTATAAAGCAGCTCCGGCAATCTGTGAAAAGCAAATGTACCGAAAACAAGATTAACAAAGGGATAGCTTTTTCTGATACGATCGGCAACATGCTGTTGCTGCATCATGCATCCGCACAGAGCGATAATCATTTCGGGCTTCTTTTCCTTAACAGGCTTCAGTGCGCCGCAATTGCCGAACACACGATCCTCTGCATGCTCACGAACTGCGCATGTATTAAACAGCACAAAATCCGCATCCTCAGCCGATTCGCAAAAAACATAACCGCAAGCCTGAAGAAGTCCCTTCATACGTTCCGAATCCGACACATTCCCCTGACATCCATATGTGTGAACAAAGGCCTTGGGGGACCTGCCGGGAAACCGCGCTGCAAGAACGGTACGGGCAAGGTTAATATATTCTCTTTGTTTTTCGACCTCAGCCGGTGACAATTCAGTCAGTTTTCGCTGTTCCAAAATAAACCTCCGATTAAAACAAAAGCTCATTCATAGATTATATATTATAAACAAATAAAAGGCAAGAGTTTTTTTGATTATTTTATAATAAATTATATATAGAAATTTCTTCCTGGCTGATAATGAATTGCAATTGCTGCAAGAGCTGTGCACATGACACATTCACAGCTTCGCTGTCTTTTAATTCAACATAAGAGTAAACCTGCACAATCAAGGAATCGATCTGCTCATATTTACTGCTGTCAACAAACAAAGAAAGGAGCTGTTTTTTATCCTGCCATTGCGTAATAAGCACATCTGCATTCGCCAACCTTTGATTTTCGTCTCCTGAACATACAACACGATTCGTCAGGTCATATAATCTGATTGCAATATTTTTTGTCATCACAGCTCCTGCAACACTGATACCCAAAGCAGCGAAAACCAACAAAACTGCAACAATAAAGCGAACATTCAGCATAATCTTCCATCCTTTCCGAACGCATTGAATTTCCCTTTTCCGTCTACGGTGAGAAGAAGAATATCCTGCGGTTGTTTCTTTTTACTTTGCAAATACAGCTCCAGACTGCGTCGTGAGACACCGTTTTCCTGCAATGCATCCCAAAGGATTTCGCCGTCCGCAATCAACGCACATGGAATGCCCGTATCACGCGGAACACAATCAAGATCCTCTGCAGTCGGTGTGCGATATTGCGGCTTCAAATAAACACTCAGGCTTCCGTTTGTTTCCGCAACAGCAAACTCCACCTCACTGATATCAAAGACATCCTTTTGTCGCAACGCTTCAAGGATATCATCAAGAGTATAGCGAAGATTTTTACACTGCGCATAGTCAATAACCCCATTGCGAATGAGCAAAACACTGTGCCCCTGCAGAATTGTTCTGAATTTTGCGCTCTTCAATGAAAGAAAGGACAACAGCAGTTCCACACCAGTCAGCAGCATCAATGCAGTCAACGAATACAGCAAAGGAATATCCTTATCCACCATCGGTGCTGCAGCAACCTCTGACAACAGAATGGTAACCACCAATTCGGCAGGCTGCAATTGTCCGATTTGTCTTTTGCCCATCAGACGCATAACAAAAATGATGATTGCAAACAATAATGCGGTACGCACAAAAACCGTAAACAAACAAATCTCTCCTTTTTTGACAGTATATCCTGACTGCAACTGGAAATACATAAGACAAAGGAGTGATCGTTCTGAACACAACAATTCTGCCAAACGCACAGGATAACAAATTATTGCTGCAACAACGATTCGGAAACAGCTTTGATTTGATTTTCAGAGAAGTTGACGGCGGTAAAATCCGTTTCATTGCAGCATTCCTCGACGGCATGTGTGACCGTTTGTTTTTATCGCAAAGCGTTATCCGTCCATTACAGAAGGCATTCGATTGCGAACAAGAAGAAGCAATTGACACCTTGTACAGCATCATATATGAGGGTATTGAACGTGATATGGTCTGCACTATGGAGGAGGTTGAACAACACCTGATTGCAGGCAGCATCGTATTTTTTGCTGATCGCTGCACCAAAAGCGTGTGCTTCAATGCGCCTGTTTTTGCAAGACGAGGAGTAACAGAACCGTCAAGCGAGCAGCAGGAAAAAGGATCAAAGGAAGGCTTTACGGATTTCTTCAAGGACAACATCACATTGCTGCGCAGAAGATTGAGAACACCTGATTTATATGTCGAAAAAATGAATATAGGCACAACAAGCAATACTTTTGTGTGTCTGTGCTATCTGGCTGACCGTGCGGATAACAATCTGGTAGAGAAAATCAGGTCAAAACTGTCCAAGGCGAATCCCGACATCATACTCGGAGCAGGAACACTTCGTCCGTATCTTGAAAACAGTAAAAAATCATTATTCTCCGGCATTGGCACAACGGAACGGCCTGACACACTTGCCGCTAAGTTGACAGAGGGCAGAATCGGACTTATCATTGACGGCGTGCCGTTTGCATTATTTATGCCGCAGTTTTTCACAGATCATCTGCACACCCTCGATGATTATCTGACAAAACCGTACTATGCATTTCTATTGCGGATTCTGCGCTTGTGCGGTTTATTTATTGCAACCATGCTGCCCGGTCTTTTTGTTGCTGTATGCGTTTATCATCCGGAATTGTTGCCGACTGATATTATGTTTGATATTGCAGTTTCAATCAGCAGAACACCTTTCCCTTTGCTCATTGAAGCTTTGATTATTCACTTCATTTATGAAATTGTCAGAGAAGCAGGACTTCGTATGCCGAAGGCAGTCGGCCATGCAGTCAGCATTGTCGGTGCATTGGTGATCGGTGATGCAGCCGTTACAGCAGGGCTTATTGCAGCGCCGATGCTTATTATTGTGGCACTGACCGCCATTTCTTCTGCAATTATTCCGGGCATTCACGAGCCGATGGCAATGCTTCGCTTTTTATTCATACTTGCAGGCGGCATTACAGGCCTGTTCGGCATTATGCTAACCGCTGCAGCCGTTTGTATCAGCATCTGCAGCATGCACACATTCAGATTGCCGTATGCGAATCCGCTTTCATTTCTTAACAAAAAATCACCATATCAACAGGGACGCAATTCATGAGCAAAATTTCTTCTTTTCAACTTTTCTGTGTACTTTTTGTGTGCCGTCTGCTCGGCACATTCACCTACATGAGCCAACTGCAGACAACATTGCATGCAGGCAGCCGTATTGCATCAGCTGCCCTTTGCTTTGTTTTTTCAATCCTTACTGCACTTCCGGGGTTACTGTTTCTGAAAAATCTTCCCAACACATCCTTTCTGACTGCCGCAGAAACTGTTTCAGTAAAAAGCTCGCGCGTGTTCAGCATTTGCTACACCTTTGTATTTTTATTTTCAGCCGTCATAACACTAACACGATTTGGTTTATTTGCAGGCACTGTACTGCTGCAGAATGCAGGTCTTTATATCGCAATCTTTTTTCTGCTGGCAGTCAGCATATATTGCGCACAGCAAGGCTTACAGGCTTTGTCAAAAACAACAGTAATATTTGCGATTCTTATTTGTGCTTCATTGCTGACAATCAGCATCGGAAATATTGACAATTGCCAATTCATCAATATTCCTGCCATACAGAGAAATGATATCCGGGAAATCATAAAACAAGCATTCTTGTCTGCCTGCAGGAACATTGAAATTACTGCTGTATTGTTTACAGCAGATCAGATTCAGGGAAAGCCATCTGCAGTTATATTGAAATTTTTAGCGGTATTCAGCATTCTTTCCGTTTTGCTTTTTACTTTAGCAGGCGGTGTTTTGGGAGAATACGGTGAGCAACAGATTTTTCCGTTATTCACCTTGTCATCCATTGCAGATATAGGCATATTCGAGCACATGGAAGATTTATTGACAGGCATCTGGATTGTATGCGCCATGCTGAAAACGGCGTTCCTGCTGTACGTAGCTTCGAATTGCCTGCAAAGGGTAACAAAAAAAGAAATCAGACTTCGACATTACATCATCGCAGGAGGGCTGATTTTTGCTGGATTTCTCCTGTTTTCCTATGACATTCCGACAAGCATACGTCTTTTGAGTTCTTGGTTGCTTCCTGCAAGCTTCATCCTGTTTGCATTTTTGATTCCGTGCATATTTTATATTCTCATCAGAAGGAAAGAAAATAAGCTCCGAAAGGAGAATGGAAAATAAAAATCATATCATTACTGTTGTGTATCACCTTGCTGTTTTCGGGCTGCGCATCAGGCGCAACCACAGAATTAAGCAATCGCTTGATTATAGAAGCCATCGGTATTGATGCAGCAGAAAACGGCTACAAGGTCAGTATATTGGCATTGAATACACTGCAAACAGGCTCAGCAGGCTCTACGGACTCCCCTGACGGAATAACTAAAGTTTTTACAGCAAACGGAACATCCGTTGCGGATGCATTCGCTCAAATAGATTTACTTTCATCGCAGATTCCGTTATATTCACAGGCAAGAGTGCTGATTATCGGAAAGGATATAGCAGAAAATGAACCGCTTTCTGCGCTGAATTTCTTTATTCGGGAATACACAACAAGAGATGACATACCCATTGTTATGGCAGAAAAAACAGCAAACGAGATTATAAGCGCTGACCTCGGTAAAAACATGATGGTATCAAAAGTAATCGACAACCTGCTGACATCAGGCAAGCGAAACGGAAAAACGGTATTGGTCCCCCTGTATTCCTTTATAAGTCACTTACTCAACAAAACAGATACAGCTTTTTTGCCAATTCTGAAGACCGAAGAAAACGAACAGAAAAAGGAAGCAATTTATGCAGCAGGCATTGCATTGTTTGCCAATAATAATTACACCGCAACCATAACCGGTAGCATAATGCAAGGCTTTTTATATGCAAACAATCTTATCGACAGTGCATTGCTGGAAATTGATTACAACGAGCAACTTGTTTCTCTTGCCGTGCGAAAATCAAAAGCAAAAATTTTAATTCAAAAAAATGATTTTTCTGCATTTTCGCTGGAGATAACCCTTTCATGTGACATCGTTGAACAAAACAGTATACAGCAAATTTTTGACGAACAAGATATACAGAAAATCAAAGTATTGGCACAGGAAAAAATAAAAAAGCAAATTGAAGATTTTTTGTATTACAGCCTGCAGGTATGCGGCTGTGATTGCATCGGAATCGGCAAAAGAATTCACCACAGGCTTCCGATACACTTCAATGCAATCAGCGAAAATTTTACCTCGTTTTTAAAAAACACCCGATACAGCATAAAGGCAGAGGCTTCTGTGCGCCGTCCGGGTCGCGAAGTTTTATCTGCAAAATAAATTTTGAAGATTTTTCAGATCTTTTACCAAAAATAACTTGATTTTCCCGAAATATATTGTTATAATCGTATCAGTAAAAAACATGGAGGATTATAATATGGATATCGGCGCACTTGCAGAATTCTTTATTTCATTGTTCAAACTGCTTTTCGAAGCACTTGATGAAGAAATCTTCGGCATTGACATCAGCGGTATGCTTTCCGGTTCCGACGTCAGCGGCGCTCTCGGTGACCTCGGCGGAATGCTCGGCATGTAAAAGCAAAAAGTGTCGCTTCATGCGACACTTTTTAATTTAATCAACACATTCAATTGAAAAAAAACGGGGAGCCAAAAGCTCCCCGTTTTAATTTGCAAATCAGGAAATTCTGTCCATCAGTTCACCAATAGTGACATCAGGATTTTCGATTCCGTCAACAATTACTCGCACACAGTTTTTGTGCAATGCTTCGATATTCTCAGCAGAAATAAGATTGGGACGGTACATATAATAGAAATCCATACCGCCGTCTGATTGCGTGGGCAGTGAAAATACATACAAAGGCATAATGTATCTGCCGGGATTGTAGCCTGCAAACTCAATTTTCACTCCGTCTTCAAGCGGAAGATACAACGGCAGCCAGGTGTACATCATAAAAGACGGACCCTGCGAGGTTTTGAAATTAAATATCTTCTGCTGCATAACTCTTGTATGCATATAGGGAAAATTGGAATGGCGATACAGCTGGGTACGCAAACTGAACATGTATGCAAGGGCTTCGCGGAAGGTTTTATCTTCTTCAATAATGGAATGCACCTGCAGTGGCTGTGCAAGACAACCGCCCATGCGTTTTGTTTTGTATGTTACGCGACGGCTGCAAAGCGGCATCATCAGTGTATCAGGTGTGCGGTAGTTGATTGCGGAAGCATGGGTACGCATACCGAGCATAACAAGGTTTTCAGGTGCATTTTTTGTTTCCATGCAAAAATCAAAAATCTTCCTTGCCTGCACAGGATCAACATGATATCGCACGATTTCACACTTGTCATGAATCATGTCATAAGCAGCAGGAACACGCAAATCAGGATTCTTGGTCTTTTTGCGCATTTTTTCAAGCAATGCAGGACCATGAACACCTGCATAGAACGGTTCACCGTTCTGTGTCCAGTATTCGTAATAAAACTTCTTATCTTTTTCATAGCGAGCTGTGTCTGCAAGATAAGCCAGATCAGCCTTAATTGCATCCTCATATGGATACAGCGGCTCGGGCAATTCTTCGCCCTTGCTGAGAGCTCTGTAAACTGCAAGCAGATCCGCATAGAACACTCCGCAAGCAAGCGCATCCATGATGATATGCGATGCATTCAGATAAATACCTGTGTGTCCTTCGGGTGTAGTAAACAGAATAATGCGGAAAATTTCATCCTTGAGCCACCTGACAGGCTTTTGCGCATCGGCTTCAAGACAAGCCTTCATTTCTTCCTTGGTTGAAAAGTGTTTAACAGGAATATCATCAAGCACAACCTTAGGAAGAAAATGCTGACGGATTTCCTTATCCAGCTTAAAGAAACGCAGACGAAGACAATCATTTCTTTCGATTTCAATGTTTACAGCCTTTTTCAGAAGCTCCATATCCATTGCCTGATTTACGGTAATGGAGGTAGGAATCTGCATAACACTTTTGTGAATGGAAAACTTGATCATATAATACATTGTCTGCTGAGAAGCAATCAGCGGATAATGGACGGCAGGAACAGCCTTATTTCTCATTTCAAACACCTTTCAAACGTCCGAAAACAACGGAACATATTTAAACACTGTTTGTAATTATAATACTGAAAACACAACAAGTCAAGATACAAACAGCCAATTGTGTGCAACATTTGTTACAAAAAAAAGCTTTCTGTTGCAAATCAGATATTGACACTGATTTCAGCCCAACGCAGAATAATATCCTTTTTGGAATTACTGCGGATGCTTATTTCAAAAGCATCCCCATCAAATGCATTACCGAGATAATATTCAAAAAATGTCACATCACCGTCTACGCAACGGTTTTCACGAAGCTTTCCGCTCATGTCGCGTGCAATTACAACAGGATTGCCTGTGTATTGCGTATCATTCGCATCGCACAGTATACACAAGCACTCGGGCACGGTTGCTCCTTCAACAGCAATCACAAGGCAAAGCGGAGCACCCTTAAAAACAGGTTTGATATCAACACCAAAATGATAAACAGCCCCGGGAAGAATCACCTTTTCTGCGTTCACAAGAAGCAGATGACGGCGTTTTGCGCCGACACATTCCTGCAAACAGGCACAATTTTCATAGATATCATACAGCATGGTATCGGGATTCATTATATCCGCACAAAAGCCATCCAAAAACAAGCCGTTACAACCCTTGGAAAGCACTTCAACAGTGATTCCGTTCATAATTTCAGGTGTCGGAAGCCATGCTTTTCCGCTTGCATTGCAAAGTATTTCACTGACACCGACAAAAACAGAAAAGTCCTTTTGTTCGGACAGCCATTGCGCATCGGGCAACAGATCATCATACCGTGCAGCATAAAGCACAATTCCCTGCACCACACCGCAGATTTCCTCATTCAACACCTCTGCAAATGTTTTCTTTGACAACAAAAGATACAGCATTGCATCCGTTTTTTCAGCAATGTCACAAACAAAAGAAAGATCAGCCTCATTGCGACAATCTATCAACAGTCCGTCTGTTAGTAGATTTGTTGTAATTTCTGTGCAATCCTCGGGCTTTACCGTCTGCAAAGCCGTGATACCCAACACATGGCAACGCTCTGCCCATACAGCCAGCGCTTGCTTATTACTACCTGCAAAGCAAAGTGTTTTGACATTTGTTCCGTTATACTGATCAACCAATGCAGCAATATCGCGTTTTCTTGCATTCATGCCGCCGATTTTTGAAAGGAAATCCTGCTCTGCATCAGCATTTATATTGAGAATCAATTGTGTATCGGCATTTTTTGTGCTTTCAAAAGCATCAAAATCAAACAACGTATCCATTGTTTTTCCTTACTTTCTGTAATATTTATCAGTTCTCTTCAGATAATCAACAAGCATCATCGGCCAGTCTGTCTGAATGCAGTCAAAGCCCTTGTCTGCAAGCCAGCCCCATCCGTAATCCTCACTCTGCGTCAGCGCACTGTCATCACTGTGTCCACCTGCAAGCTGTTCTTTGTAATTGTAAATAATGGAATTGACCCAACAAAGAATATTATCATTATGCATTTTTTCAAGAAATGCATCACTTGCAAGCTCATCAGAATCATCCTTGAACAGAATCTCAACACCTACATAATTGATATTACTGCGCAGTAGTCTTTCGTGTGCAAGATGATTTTTTCGAATGATGGGCATAAACGGCAATTCGGGAGCCACCTCTTCAAGCACATTGAGCACCTTGTCTGACAAGCTGCTTTTCACAAGCATCTGCTCTGTCATACCATGGCGCTTGATGGCTTCGTGTATTTTCTGCGGATTATCCCAGAATTTATCAATATTGATATAGCAACGACCCTTGAATTGCTCAAGAAAATCGTCAAAATCAGCAATGGTAAACTGCGTGCTTGTATTGTCATAATTCACATAATGCATTTTTTTGACAACATCAAGATTCAGATGGCTCAAAGACAAAAAACGATTCAGGTGAGCACGCTCCATACCGGGATGGAACAAAAACAGTTTTCCATCCTTGCTGCAGCTGACATCCACCTCAATCATATCAGCCCCCTGCTTGAGGGCAATTTCATAAGCTGCCAAAGTGTTGCAGGGAATGTTTCCGCCTGCAGCACCGCGGTGCGCAACAACAATAATGTTTTCTTTTGCTTTCTGACGAAGATCGAATTCCATATCGATTCCCCCTTAAAAGTACATATATTCTGATTATATAATAGGATTATGCATTCTGTCAAGAATACGATTCTTGACTTATAAATCACAAAAAGATATAATAAATACATACTACACTTTCGGAGAAGAAAATTATGATATACAATGAGTTCAAGGGACTGCAATTGCCCTCTCTCGGCATGGGCTGCATGCGACTTCCCGGGGACGGTTATGCCAAGCCGCACATAGATGAAACCGAGACCGAACAAATGATAGATCTTTGCATGCAAAGCGGTGTAAATTACTTTGACACGGCATGGATGTATCACAGTGGCAACAGTGAACCTCTGCTTGGTAAATTATTAGCAAAATACCCTCGAGAAAGCTATTTTCTTGCAAGTAAATTTCCGGGATATGATCTCACCTATCTCGGCAAAGCAGAAGAAATTTTCCAAAAGCAGTTAGAAAGATGCAAGGTTGATTATTTTGACTTCTATTTATTCCACAATGTATGCGAATTGAACATTGACGGCTACCTGAATGATGCAAAATATGGAGATTTTTCTTACCTGCTCAAACAGAAGCAGGATGGAAAAATCCGTTTTTTAGGCTGTTCCGTACATGGTGACATACATGTTCTGAATCGGTTCCTGGATGCATACGGTGAACACATGGATTTTTGTCAGATTCAGCTGAATTACCTTGATTGGGATTTTCAGGATGCAAAAGCAAAGGTTGCTTTGCTGAAGGAATATAGCATTCCCGTTTGGGTCATGGAGCCCTTGCGTGGCGGAAAGCTTGCTGCAATTGATGCAAAATACGAAGCCTGCCTGCGCACATTGCGTCCCGATGAGAGCATTCCTGCATGGGGCTTCCGCTTCTTACAAAGCATCCCGGAAGTAAAGGTTGTATTATCCGGCATGTCCAATCTTACACAACTGCAAGAAAATATCCGCATCATGTCCGAGCACAAGCCATTATCTGAAACGGAATGGAACGTACTGCAAGCCATTGCATCTGAAATGTCAAGCGCAAAGGTACTCCCCTGCACAGGCTGTCGTTATTGTGTTGATCATTGTCCGTTGGAGTTGAACATTCCCTGGATGATCGACATTTTCAACGATATCAATCTCAATACCGGCATTGTTCCGATCATCCGCATGCGGTCACTGTCTGCCGATAAACAGCCAACAGCATGTTTACAGTGCCGTGCCTGTGAAGCTGTGTGTCCGCAGCAAATTAAAATTGCTGATATGATGCAAGACATTTCAAAGAAATTGAACAAATAAATCAAGAGGTACCGTTCACCAAAAAAACGGTACCTCTTTTTCATGTAAGCATTTCCTTTCGGACAAGATCGATCATAATATTTGTATTGAGAGTAATGGCTGCAATCGGATATTTAATTTGCACACTGCCGCGCCAGAAGATATCAACAAAATCCTTAACAATTTCTTCATTCGTTTTTCCCTCCCGCAATCGGGTCAGAATAAAATCAATTGCCATAAGCGTTGCTTGTTTGCAGTGAGAAAGGAAAAAATCTCTGTGCTGATCATCAAGCAAGCCTCTATGTGGCAAAACAAGCTTTTTGATCGGCAAGGCACATACGCGATCAATGGATTCCAAAGACGCCTTGCAGCTGACAAGAATGGCAGGCAGAATCAGCTTGTCACCATCATACACCCCGATGGATTCTGTTGACAAAAGAAGTTCCTGGTCTCTGCAATAAAAGCCGATTGAGCAATTTGTATGCCCCGGCAGCCACAACACCTCAAACACCATATTCCCTGCTTTGACAATATCTCCATCTCGCACCTGCACATCAACACGCAATTCATCACCCAAAAACGGATAATCCGTAACACCACAGGTAGCTGCATGCTTTGCGTCCAGGTCTTTCATTACACGCTTTGCACCCTCACGCTGAAAAACCTGCGCAGTATGCTCCCCTGCCACAACCTTTGCATCGGGGTAGGTACGCAGAATATATGCACTGCCCAGCGCATGGTCATAATGAGAATGCGTCAGAAAAATATAATCAAGCGGTCGGTCTCCAAGATAATTTTTGATTTTTTCAGCCACTCCGAAGCCCGTAAAGCCAAAGCCTGTATCATACAGCACAGCCGTTTCGCCGTCATCCAACAAAAAGGCTGCATCCCCCGGATGAACGCGCATATCAAGAATTTCAATTTCACGCATATTATATTTCCTCTATCAACAGGCAAGAATTTCTTTTCAAGGTAAACTGCAGTTTTTCGGTTTCGCAAAGCAGGTTCGCATCATGTGTCTCATCCAGCAAAAAGACTTTATAAGCACCGTTTTTTCTGAAATCCACTGCAATTTCTCTTTCGGGCAATGTATCATCCTCTGCATAGTAGGTTACAATTGCACGCAGCTTGTTTTGTGCATTAACACCGCAGATTGAATACATATTTTCAACTTGATTCACTGATTTGATCTGCTTGTAGCCGTCATAAAATTTGCCATACCACAAGAAAGGATAATAGCCTTTCAGGGGTCTGTAGGTATAGAAATCAAAACAACCGTTGAACACGGACGGACGAGTATCATAATACATCATCATATCAATATTGGTGTGGGCTGCAACACTTATAGCCGCCATCACAAACGCAGCACCCTTCATACCATGAATACATTCAAGGGAATAAATATATTCCTCACCCCAACCGCGGACATAATTCCATTCATTGAGAATGCTTTCGGCATTTCCGTAACCGTATCTTGAGAGCAGCTCATCCACCTGCGCACTGCGCTCGGCAATCTGCAAGGGGTCGGTTGTATAGATATGCCATGAAAAGAAATCAATCGGCACATTGCGTTTTTTCATTTCATTCAGAAATCGCTCAGTCCATTCGAAATCTCCGCATATTGCAGGACCGCCGATTTTGAGATTCGGAAAACATGATTTAAGATGCTTTGCGGTAATTTCATAAAGATCAAAAAACTGCTCGGGTGTGCCGCCCCAGGTGCGCTTGTTGTCGCTATAGACATCCAGATCGGGTTCGTTCCAGATTTCCCAATATTCAATATTCAGATGATATCCGTCTGCCCAGCCTTCGTTGTAATGGCGGATAATATGCTCACAAATCACTGCCCACTTATGAAAATCCTTTGGCGGAAGTGTTGCGTGCTTTTTGATGTGGTGTTCAATGGTTTGCCCGAGACGAAAAAAGGTTTCGGTATCGGCATCAAGTGCCACCAGGATTGCCTCATCCGTGCAGGCAAAATCGTAAGATGCCGGATCATAAGGGTCAAGATCAAAATTCGGGAAAATACAACTGATATCGTGGCTGTAAGGGCCGCCATAGACACCACACATGGCAGAATCGTGGTTGCGGGCATAGCGAAAACGGGCAGCCCTATAATCCTCAAGATTTGTACGCCATTGGTCATCAGCATGGCGCTTGTGCCACGGTCCGCCGTTGGTTGCATTGAGAATGCGGAATTCCTCTTGCGGATTTGCAATATCAAAACGAAGGATATCCATACATAACACTTCCTTTCAGACAGTAAAAGTATTGATGCCGCAATGCAGTACCTTTTTATAATCACCGAACACAAAATCGGCCATTTTATTTTCAGGCAAGGTGATTTCAAACTGAATGCCGCTTTCGGTTTTATTAAAACCGACACTGACCTTGCCGCACGGCAAAACAAGCGAACCGCTTGCAAAAGACAGGTTTTCAGGTACCTGCGGTGCAATAAGCAAATCATTATATGCCACACTGTTTTCCGCCTGACGGATACCGAGAATTCCTGTAAACAGATATCTTGCAGGTGCACCGAACATGGGATGATTATGAGAAGATTCACCGTTCCAGTTTTCCCAGACAGTTGTTGCCCCTTTGCGCTTCATGTAAAGATATGTTCCGAGGTCATCGTTGTCGATAATATTGAAAAATGTGTCAACATATCCATTGTCCGTCAGCAGACCGCTGAGGATGTCTGTTGCAATAAAGCCCGTATCAAAATAACGCATGGCATCGTATTTTGCGGCAATGTCAGAAAGCTTTTCCTTGTCGGAAAGCCCCACCCATACAGCATAAGCATCGGCACCCTGCACACCGTTGCAGAAGGATGTTCCGTCTTTGTCTTTATAATTTGCAACAACTGCGGATTCAAGCTCATGAACCAACGAATTGTAAGATTCGATATCTTCAGATTTACCTATTATTCCTGCAATTTCACACAAAACACGAAGAATCTTAATAAAGAAACAGGTGTTGACATAGGGCTCGGGAAGAATGATTTTTTCTCTTGTGCACCAGTCACCAAGGCACCATCCCCCGTCTTCTTCGTGAACAATCAGACCGTTTTCGCATTTTGTGAGCAAATATTCAATCCAACGGCGCATGGGCTCATAGGTTTTTTGAAGCATTTCAACCTCGCCGAATTGTTTGTAAAATGCCCACGGCACAAAAATAATGGCACAGCCCCAGCCTCCCGGCCCACCGCCGCCGCCCATCATGGGTGCGGTGTGCTGCACATGACCGCTCATTTTACATTGGCAGTCAAGAATATCCTGAATCCACTTGCGATAGAATTCCTTTGAATCAAGCAGCAGCATCCCCGCAGGCGCACAGACCTGGCCGTCACCGGTATAGCCAAGTCTTTCACGATGGGGACAATCTGACGGTATACTGCCGTGCATATTGCTCAGCTGCGAACGGATGTAGGCTTCATACAGAAAGTTGAGCCCTTCCGAAGAACTTTCAAAGGTTGAACTGACAGGCGTATCGGCATGAACAACCAACATTTCAAGATTTTCAAAATTGCCTTCAATTTCAAAGTAACGAAATGCATGCCAAAGGAATTTCGGCCAGAACACATCCCTTTCACCCGAGCAAATAAATGTATCCTCCTGAACCTGCTTTCTTCCCGAGGGACAGGTGTAATCCCCGCCGCAGCTGTGGAAAGAAAGCCTGCCGTTTTCATCGAGCTCTTCCGAAAAACGGAGAGTAATTTTATCTCCGTTCTTATTCTTTGCTGTTACACGAACAAAACCGCTTGTGTTTTCACCGACATCATAAAGCTTTATGCCGTTCTTTTCGCAGAGTAATACAGGCGTAAGCGTGCGGATGACCTTATCGGGTGTGCCGATGGCTTCACAAAGCTCTGTTTCCGGTGTCTTGCATACAGTAACCTGCTTTTCTTCATAGGTTACACTTGCAGGGTCAATGACCTCACCGATAAACAAGCTCGAGTATGTAATTTCGCTGTCATAATAAGTTTCGGTGCCGTCGGAATGCAGTTCAACGGTACCGTTTTCAGTATAAAAACGGATGCAGTAAGCAGCTTTCAGCTGATCGCCGAAAGACATATTTCCCTCTGCAACACGTTCATCCTGAATATACCACCCGTTACCAAGCTGAACGGAAAGAATATTTTCACCACTGTTGAGCAGAGATGTTATATCAAAAGTATAATAGTAAAGACGGTGTGTCAGTGTATCAAAAATAGGATAAATCCAATTGGACATATCACGCTTTTCATAATGCGTCACAAGGGGCAGGAACATGGCATCCGTCACCTTCTGACCGTTTATTTTTGCTTCAAAAAAGCCGCAAGATGTAATAATCAGCTCTGCCTTTTTGCACGTATCCGACACAAACCGGCGCAAAAACACAGGAGAAGTACTTGTTTTCGGTGCACCGATCCAAAGACTGTTAACCAAAGGATTACTGTTCATCATCTAACCTCCGTATGTTATATAGCTTTATTATGTTCATTTCAAAGGGATTTGTCAATTGATTTTCACATTGCAATGTGATAAAATACACACAATATATAGAAAGGATTGTAAGTTATGAAAATTATTCTTCTTGACGAAGTGAAAACAATTCTCAGCAATCCCCTTTCCAAGCACAATTATTTCGGGTGGCCGACCGTTGCAAGGCTTAAAAACGGAAAAATTGCCGTTGCTGCTTCAGGCTACAGACTGGGCCATGTTTGTCCGTTCGGAAAGGCCGTAATGATGCTCAGCGAAGACAAAGGCAACTCCTATACCAATGCATTCCCCATCATTGACACCGTGCTCGATGACCGCGATGCGGGACTTTGTCCGTTTGGTGACAGCGGTCTGGTTCTGACCTCCTTCAACAATACAAGGCAATTTCAGAGAGATTCCGCACAGGACGAGCCGGAGGAAATCAAAAATTACATTTGCAGTTATCTTGACACAGTATCGGATGAAGAGGAAGAATCGGTGCTCGGTTCAACCTTTAAAATCAGCTTTGACAACGGACTTTCGTTCGGAGATCTGCATATGAGTCCCATTTCTTCCCCGCACGGACCGACCGTTTTGCAGGACGGCAGTATTCTGTGGATGGGATATTCTTTTATTACTGATGAAGAAAAGGCAGGCAAAGAAGATTACCTTGCCGCTTACAGAATCAACACGGACGGTACAATGGAATTTGTCGGAAAAATGGACGATGCTTACGACAACGGTGTTCGCATGTATGCAAATGAACCCCACGCTATTCAGTTGCCTGACGGCAAGATCGTCTGCCATTTCCGCACCGAACAGAATTTTACAACTTGGCAGACAGTTTCCGAAGACGGAGGAAAAACCTGGTCAAAGGCAGAAAAACTGCTGTCCGACAACGGCGGCGCACCTGCACACTTGATGCTCCATTCTTCGGGCGTGCTTATTTCCTGTTACGGATTCAGACAGGCGCCCTACGGCATCAAGGCAATGTTCTCCGCAGACGGCGGAAAAACATGGGACACCGATCATTGGCTTTACAAAAACCACATCAGCGACGACCTCGGATATCCCTCCACGATTGAATTGGATGACGGCAGCCTGCTGACCGTTTTTTACGCCAAAGAAAAGGAAGACGGCCCGTGTGTAATCATGCAGCAAAAATGGAAAATTGATTAAGTTTACAAAAAACCGTGTGTATTCTGAAAAAATACACACGGTTTTCAGTTCAGTTTTTCATCTCTTTATGATTTTTTCTCAACCCAGCAATGCGAACAGCACTGCCGCGGACAGGTACAGCCCGCCCATATCATGCTGTCTTCACCAAGTTCAGACAAAGGCTTGCAAAACAAAGGCAAGAGTTGCTTTATAAAACATTGATCAATTACTTTATAAAGAACATAATCTTTCTGCAAACGCAAATCAAATTTTTCAACAACGCACCCATTTTCCGATTTCAGATCAGGTGCATATAAACGGTTTGAATAGCAATGAAAACCTGTTTTTTTCTTCGGAAAAATATCAACCTGCAGATAATAAAGATCAGAATACGAGCTTCTGTCAATCCAGAATTCCAATATAAATCCATCTGCCAGATTTTTAACCCACTTGTGTTGTTTTCCCCTTCTTCGAAAATCATGAACAATCAAAAGATCATTTACTTTGTTCATAAAATCCTCTCGGTCAGTGCGAGCGACTTCCAATATAGTATCCTTGTCTGCGTTGTAAAATTTCTGATAAAAATCACCGATCACTTTTTGTGCATCCATTTCATCCGTCTGATCAGCAATGATTAAAAATTGTCTCAAATGAACGTCATCATCTGCAATACCGCGTTGTTTATGAAAATCAAAAGCATCTTGCGAAAACCAGGAAGCCGTTGAAACATATCCGTAAAGCACACTGATTTCAGTCGATAAATCTTTCAGATTTACAACAAACGCTGTTTTATTTGTAACTGATTTCCAAAAATGGGTGCAACAAAACTTTTCATTATCTGCTGCATGAAAACCTGCACACAGCAGTTTCTCACGAAATTCATTCATTTTCTGATTCATATTCAGGACACCTCAAACCCCGTAAAGCCGAATGCGGGTATATCTGTCAGGTAAACTTTGTCACTATCCATTCTGCCGTTGCAATTGATAAAGGTGATTTCAGTATATTTTTTTGCAAGTTCTACAACAGGTTCAACGGCAATATCGGCAAAAAAGTTCCACAAACCGACGGCAAGTGCGCCGTCTTTTTCTTTTGCCTGCATATATAATGCAGGGTTTCCGTAGCAGTAAGCTGGCAGCTTCTGTCCGCACAACCACAAAATCTGCGTTGCATATTGACGTGCGCGGGCATAATGCTTGAGAATCTTATCCGAGCCGTTTCGGGTGTTGAAATTCAGCACCAAAAAACGATTTCCATCGGCGTTTTCATAACGATAAGAAACGGGAATTTTTCCGTTTTCGCTTTCTGCATCACTCAGAATTTCGGCATTGTCTTTCAAAACAAGATCATAACAGATTGCGCCATGGGTAGCAATGTAATTATCATCACACAGAAAATGCTCTTCGTTGACACCCTTTGCAATTCCGCCGATTTTTTCAAGACCGACATCAATGCCTCTTTGCATCAGGATTTCTGCGGCGGCAATGTCGAGAATCAAACCGTTTTCAAGAGTGGTCAAAGGTAAGTTTCTTGCATTTTCATCAAAGACAATTCCGCATACACCCATTCCCTCGTAAACGGTTGGAATGCTGTTATACGCAAGTGTTCTTGCGGCTTTGGAAAAGAAAATATTTTCAACGTCGATGCTGTCATTCACCGCTGTAGGTGTAACAGCATCGGCAATTTTGCGCATTCCTTCATATACACGCACACCGACACTTTGTTTGGGAGTAAAATATGTATCAATATCCGCATATAACTTGCGATTGCGTTCATGGAACTTTGCATATCCCGTTTCATAATCAGCATTGGAGGTGTAATCAAGACCGTATTTCAGAATACCGTCCATACAACCTGCCGCACGAAGTGCCGTGTCGAACCCCTCGACATAGCTTGCAGGTGTACAGCAACGAGGACGTGGATAAGCATCGCCTTCGGTGAAAATTTCAATTTCCCCTTTTCTTGTCCAAACACTTTCCATTCGTTCAAGCTCAATCACATCTTGTAAGGAATTGCCCCATGCATTCATAGCACCCCAATACGGAGCACCGATCAGCCGCACAAAGGGCTTCGTGTTCCCTGCCAGTAAACGGGCAATTTCATCTGCCGTTGTGCCGTCGAGATCCCATGAACTCATGCAGGCACAGAAGCCGACACGCATATTTTCATCAACAGTATCCACCGCCGACCTTACGGCTTTGGAAAATTCACGGAACACATCGCCGTTGACCTGCAAAAAGGCATCGCGGTATTTGTTTTTGCCGCCGGTTGTAATAAATGCTTCAAGTTCTTCCCTTGTTTTTTCTTCCCCTGTCAGCACATTGATGCGTGCAATGTGACCGTCGCACAGACAAGCAGCGGCATCTGCCTGAAATCCGTAACGAAAATCATCGTCAAACATAATCAGGTCAACACCTGTTTTTGCAATATCACGAATATAATCACAGGCAAAACGGACAAAGCTTTCATCCGTGGGACACTTATGGCCGACAATGTCTTTGCCTTGGATGGTACGCATATCACGGAAACTACTTTCTGCCTGAATCCAGAATGTCCAGATCCAAGCACCGACTTCAAAACCATGGGATTTGAAGAACGCACAGTTGTCGGCAAGGTCTTCCAAAGCCCGCTTTTTCTTATTTTCATCGGTTTCATAGCAGCTCAATGCAAGAAAAACACGCTGAGCATCAAATCGGCGGATTTCGGAAAGCAGCTTTTCCCGACCTGCCCGCTTGATATTATAATTCGTCATAGGAACGGAAATTTTGTACATATTTCGTCACCTCAATCAGTCAGCTTATCAGGAAATTCGCCATATACCCAAAGCGTAGATTTTTTAACAGTTCCGCCATCGTCAATCAACTCTGAAATCGAAATTTCGGGCAAATTTACAGTAACATTTCGTTGTTTCAGAAAAGATTTTCCGTTTTCACGGATTATGCACCATTTTTGTCCGGCACCGTCCCGTTTCCAGAATGTATTATAATATGTTTCGTCATAAAATACGATTATTTTTGAATTCCAAAAATCAGGTTCATCAAGAATTGCAACCACCTTGCAAAAAGGTAAGTTTTTCGGTTTTTGCAGCAGCACTTCTTGTGCTTTCAGAAGCCATGCTTCGGCAAATTGTGTTTTTATCCTGCCGGCAGTTTTTTGCGATTGTATGAACGGACTGCTCGGAACGGAAAAACTTTCGCAGGAAATATCAGTATGCTCATACGCTTTTATTTTTTCCGTGTATTCAAGCAACTTATTAAGTTTTCTTTGTTGTCCTCTTATCTTTGATCTGTTCATCTTTTATCAAAAGAATCCTCCTTTTTTATTGATTTTTTTTTAGTATAACATAAAACAACAAAAAATAACAGGGGCAATTCACCCCTGTTAAAAATTTATGCTGCTGCGTCGAGCATGTTTTCAATAAAAATAGCATAGCCCTTGGTCGGGTCGTTGACAAGAACATGGGTCACAGCACCAACAAGCATTCCGTCCTGAATAATTGGTGAGCCTGACATGCCCTGCACAATGCCGCCTGTTTTTTCGAGTAATTCTTCATCTGTAATCTCAATGACCATATTTTTGATTTCAGCATTATAATCAGCATTGATACGATCAATTTCGATAGCATAGCTTTCAATATTTTCTCCGTCAAGCGAAAGCATGATTTCAGCAGGTCCTGTTTTTACCTCCGTAGCCCATGCAACGGGATATTCGCCGGCACACAAGGGTTCATCATACAATAGTCCGTAAACACCGGATTGACAGTTTTTCTCAATACTGCCGATAACCGTTTCCTCCAAGGAACCGCCCAATTCCCCTGCCAATCCGCTTTCACCTTTTTTGATATTCCACACATAGGCATCCACAATCTGACCGCCTGCAATGGGCAGAATTTCTCCTGTGTCAATATCGCTTACACAGTGACCAAGAGCACCGTATATGCCGGTGATCGGATCAAAATAGGTCATTGTTCCGATGCCGACTGTTGAATCACGCACCCATGCACCGCAACGGTAAACACCGCTTTGCTTGCACAATTGCGGTGTGACAAGTGTATGCTTTTCCTGCTCACCGCGCAGAAATGTTATTTCAATTGATTGACCGCTGCTGTCGGATATGGCTGCAGAAAAGCTGCGGTTATCCGATACAGCAATGCCGTTGACAGCAGTAATGATGTCTCCCTTCTGCAGTCCTGCATCCTTTGCGGGAGACACTTCCCCGTTGACGGATTCAAAAGACTGCACATCAACAACAATAACTCCGTCTGTGAGCATCTGCAGGCCGATCACATCACCGCCTGCATAAACATATTTTCTGTCTGTCTGTGTGACGGACACGGTTTTTACGGGAACCACCCCGAATAATGCATAATCCTGTTGTTTGTCTGCTGACAGCATCGCCGAAGCCGAAACACTGCCCTGCTTGTTTTCAACAGGGCTGAACATTCCGATTGCGGGCACATCGGCACTGACGGTAATTGCCTGCGGCAATGTAAAATAACCGAACAAAACCAACCCGAGCACGGCGACACAGCAAATACTCAGACAACAGGAAATGCATCTGATGCATTTTTTCATTTTCTTCCTCCGAACTGTGTCTGCATTTTTGCAGTTTGTGACACGCTTTCATTGTTGCCGTGATGTGATCAAATAAACAATGTAAACCTTACGCAAGCTGCGTTTATTCTGCCGAAAGCGGAAAAATTTGCCAACAAATAAATACATTTTTCATTTAAGTATTTACAAAGAAAGTTA